>CAYWHV010000415.1:0-2661 GCA_964458045.1 uncultured Methanospirillum sp. | reverse complement strand
TATCAAAAAGAGGGTTTTCTTCTGGTGTTGCTTACGTATCTGCGATGAGGAATCCTTCTAATGAGGTTAAAATGAATTTTACTAAACGACGTATTGAAATTTTATCACTTCTTCTGCTGATAATTGCAGTAATGCTTATTTTTCCAGTAAGTGCAGAAACTGCAGACGGTGATAACGTACCAATTTTTACCCTCCCTGGTAAAACAACGATTTATGACATGAAAATGATTACAGAAAAATCTGATTCATCTATAAATTACGAATCTTTGAAGATTCCAGAAAGTGTTATAGCCTCATCTGATGCCAAAAAAGCATCAGGCGAGATAGCAAAAGATTCAGAAATCTACGATGTGATTTGTTTCAACAACCCCATTCCCGACCGTCAGGCTGAAATCACACTTCCAATCACATTATACGGAAAAGACTATCTTCTTCTCCTTAAAAGAATGAATTTTGAAAACATTGATGATGGTATTGATTCCTATGAGGGCGTGATTTCAGGCATTGATGACTCGCATGTTGTTTTGACCGCAGATATGGATAATATTCTTTGTGGATTTATAAGCTATCCTGGTGAATACATCACCATCTCTGCAATTCAGGCAAGTGAAAACAGCCGAACAACTGGTATGCCATTGCATATCGTATATTCAGAGTATGATATGCTTCAGCCGGATGAACCGATCGAATTCTGCGGAGTCAAAGATCAGATTCAAACGGCCCCATTATCTGAAAATATCGTAAAATCAGCTGGATCAAACTCAAAGGGACCATATGACACGGTTTATGTTGATGTACTTGTTGTAACCGACGACGCTTTTTACTCTAGCAGCTGGGTAACAATCGCTGAAAGTTATATTGCAACAGCAAATTCAATCACCAGTTATGGTAGAGATGACGTAAAAGTTGTTTTAGTACCGCATTATGATGTCTCTCAAAAATCTCAGTTAAGTGCTAATTCTTCAATTACTACATATCCTTTAGAGACTCTGGCATATTATTATCCGCTGTCGACTTTAGACTCTTTGAATGTTGATTTGTGTGTTTATCTTGGGGGATATGATATTACTGGAGAATGGAATGTTGCTCAAGGATTATCATGGGGATATGATACCAGATATGCCTGGTCTCAAATGGTTATTGATTGGAGTGGCCCTGTTTATTATGGAAACGATTATTCAAGGACTTACAGTATCATTCATGAAATTGGACATTGTTTTGGAGCAGTACATGAACAAACATACACATGGTGGTTGCTTAATGTAAGAAATACTGTTATGCTAAGTGAATATTATGGGTATCCATTTAGCTTACTCGAGTTTTCCTCACCATCTTATAATGGGGATGCAACACATAATAATGCACAGATAATTAGAAATAATAAAACCAGTGTAAGTTTGTACACGTAAAATACATCTATAATCATGACTGAACATACCAAAAACACAAAAGCAAGCGTCATCTGCATGGCACTCATCTATCTACTGCCGCTATGCGTTTTTTCGGCATATTTCTCATGGAGTATATCTTTGCCAAATGCCGTCACCGATGGTCTGTTTGCGTCTCTATTTTTTATTCTGCCGCTCGCAGTCCTTATCGGGGTGATAATGTATAAGAAAACGCTCGGCAGAGAAAACATGACATGGTTCACGGTCCTTATAATTGCCCTTGTTCTTTTGCTCGTCATCAACATCGGAATGGGCATCACAAATATCATCGACGGAGCATTCACTTCTTCTCAGTCAATGCTGACGAATTTCCTGCGAATGCCGGTTTTGGTCACCGCCCTCTACTTCGTCCTGATCCTTGCCCCCCTCTTCTCCCTTGTTGTCCCAAGACTCTGCGAAGGACAAAAACCGCAGAAGATCCTGTCGGGAGTCTCGAAAGGATTTGCCGTATTCAGCATCTTCTATCTGATCTATGCTATGTTTCGTGGAATAGCAGGAGATGCATATGATGTTGTTGTCCCCGGAATGCCTCCTGCTTATCCCTGGTATATATCCCCGATTTTTCTGTTGAGCCTTAGCATAATCTGGGCCCTCTTCGGTCTCGCGGTTGGAGCCTGTATGATTTGGCTGTGTCGAAAATCTGAAAATGATGCATGCATGCGTACCGAATGTGATGAAAAATGAACCTGACACAGAGCCTAAACATAAAACTCCTCTTCCCGATCTATTTTTTACCGATATTTATCTTTGGAGCGTTTATTGCCTGGAATTTTTCAAATATAGGTATCGAATCCATACTCTCTGCAGGTCTTTTCGTATTGACGGTAGTGCTTTTCATTGGAACGATCCTCTGCTACAGAAATAGTGATGGAGCAGTCAAATCCCGCTTCGAATTTCTCGCAGTATTTACTGCATTACTGTTGATCGGCGAGATCGGATTAGGGCTCATATCCGTTATTGCCGGAGGGGGTTCACAGCTCACTGTTTTACTTAGGATGCCTGTTTGGCTGACACTGATGTACCTCATACTGATCGCCTCGCCGATGATGACATCCGTGGTTCAAAAGATATCGGCAGACTTTGCATACGGAACAATGATGAAACGGACCTCGTATACATTTTCCGTATGGGGTTTTGTACTTCTCGTCTGTTACGTCATTCTGTCGGTTTTGGGAGATGCGAATGATGTCGTGATCGAAGGAGCCGTACGAAC
>CAYWHV010000414.1:0-2670 GCA_964458045.1 uncultured Methanospirillum sp. | reverse complement strand
GGCTGGTGATGCAGGACGTGGGTTTGCGGTTGTAGCAGGAGAAGTAAAAGATCTGGCGAACCAGTCACGATTATCAGCAGAAAATATCAGTGATATGATCTCAGTCCTCGATAAACAGTCAGAAGATGCAGCACAGATGATGGAGGAGGCAAACCTGCAGGTGAATGGAGGTATTCAATCTGTTTCAGATACGTTGGAAGTATTTAAAGAAATTGTAGTTTCAATGGATGAGATAAATAGAAGAATATCAGATGTTGCAGCCTCATCAGAAGAACAGGCCGCCTCTGTTCAGGAGATCACGGCAATTATCAATGAAGTGCTCTTAGGCATTCGCCAGACAGCTGTTCAGGCAGATAAAAACAACCGGATCACCGCGGAAATGTCAGCAGCAATAGCGCAGATGGTGCAAATAACCGAGTCGGTGAGTAAAATCGCCGAAAGCCTGACCGAAGAGATAGACCAGTTTAAGGTCAGTTAACTCTCATTTTTTTGCAGAGAATTTTGTTCAGAAAAAAAGAATTTTCGTGATTTTTTGAATAACGGTCGCCTGATATATTACGTGATAGATTTGGTCACCGGTTATGTATGTGACCCGCCCTTTTCAGAGAATATCTGCCCTTCAAACGTGAATATCTGAACCGATGACTCCTGCCAGCATCCTCTGGGCAGACCCGCCTTCATACACGTATGGTCGAGAAACTCAGTCACATTCCATCCCCACTCCACCGGAACCTGGGGAAGCAGAAGACCGGACCGGCCATATCCCCTGACAATCAGCCCATGCCTGCCAATCTTTATCGCTGCCGGCCGGTCAGCAGGAACTGCCTCCAATAGTTCAGGTTCAGTCAGGACTGTCACTTCAACCGAGATATCAGAAAGTTCCTTTGTTGTCACTGGGGGAAACCGTGGATCTCCGGTCGCTGCTGAGCAGGCTGCTTCACGGATTGCATCCCGGAGCGGCATGACTGCATGGGGAAACCCGATACATCCCCGAAGATCGCCATGTTTGGTCAGTGTTACAAAGACCCCCCGTTTTTTGGAGAAGACCAGTGGAAATTCCGGTTCTGTGTAAGGTTCCCGTGCAACATGTTCGTACAGTACATGTCGGGCATGAGATAGGGCCAGGTCCCCTTCTGCCGGTGTGAGAAGTTCCATGTATGATTGATAGTCCCTGACAGTATTTATCTGTCAGGACAAAAAAAGGAAGATCAGAATGAGTCAAGAAGAGACTTCAGACCTGCTTTTCCTAGTTTGATTGCCAGCTTGGGATTTGCTGCGATAATATTCTTTATAAGATTTAAGGTATTGAAATCTGAAAGATTCATTTTTGAGACTGAGTGCACGATTGCATTCAGGTCATCATCATTCAGTTTGACAAATACCTCTTTAATCTGGTAATTTCTCTCAAGCGCCTTTCCAAGGTAGGATGCTCTCCATGTTTTATCATAGGGCATTAGTGCTTGAGTGGAGGTATCGCCATTTTCAAGAGCCTTGGATCCGACGTCTCCGGCTAATTTCCCAGTATAGAGAGCGGCATAGATACCCCCACCGGTCAGCGGATCAGATACACGGGCTGCATCACCAACGATCATGAGGTTGTTTGCAACCGTGCATGGGAGTGGTTGGCATATGGAGACACCACCGGCGATCAGCTCAATGGTCTTCCCATTGGGGAAGTTCTTTGATACAAACCGGTTCAGATAATCAATCGGCCGGTTTCCGGGTTTGGACCGGTCGCCACCTAAGCCGATACCCACATTGGCAGTCTTGTCACCTTTTGGAAATATCCAAACATAGCCACCTGGTGAGACGGTATTGCCCACATAGAACTCAGTTGCATGAGCATCAATGTCAATACCAGTCATTAGATACTGGGCACAGGTCTCCATCTCACGAAGAGGGACGGTTGTATCAACACCACACCAACGTGCAAACTTTGACTCAACACCATCTGCTGCAATGGTAAGTCCGGCCCTGACTTCATGAGCAACTCCTCCCTGGTTGAGAATAGCGCCCTTCACCGCTCCATCCTCCATGATTGGGGTTACTGCACGGGTCTTTACCTGAATGTCTGCTCCTGCTCCGGCTGCCATCCAGATAAGGTCCCGATCAAATACCTTGCGGTGGAGAACATAGCCGACCTCTGCTCCCGCCTTTTCTGGTTCAAGTTCCATCTTAAACCCGTCAGGTGCGATGATATTGGCCTTCTCAATCTCTGCTGCAACCCACCGGTCTTCAGGTTTGAAGAACTCATGCATCAGGGCTTTCCCGACTCCTTCAGCACATCTGACCGGAGCGCCAATGGCGGGGCGTTTCTCAGTGAGCAGGACAGAATACCCCTTCTCGGCAAAGGTCTTCGCAGCAAATGCTCCGCCAGGACCTCCTCCGACTACGAGGACATCATACTCGCGCTTCATTTCTTCGCCTCCAAAGCCCCAAGCGGACAGACACGGACACAGATGCCACAATCCTTACAAGTATTCGTATCGATATCCAGATAGGCATCGACAAGTTCCAGTGCCCCTTCCGGACAAACCGAGACACAACAGCCGCAATAGGCACAGATTTCCCGATGAACCTCGATCATTCCTTACATGGTTGACGCGAAATCCTTTAATGATTCGGGTTTGGATCTCTAAGACCGGGGATCTCAAACGACCCATACTTCCC
>CAYWHV010000413.1:2343-2676 GCA_964458045.1 uncultured Methanospirillum sp. | reverse complement strand
GGTAACTCCGAATACCCTCACATCGGTAACTGCAACATCCCATACCGTCACACTGAAACTGACCGGGTATACCGATTATTCTACCACGGTAACGGTTCCGTCCGGTGGGACCGCGACGGTGTCGGCCACCCTTACCGCTGTACCGAAAGGATCCATATCAATTGGTTCAAATCCGACTGGTGCGACAGTGTATCTGGATAATGAGGCAAAGGGAGTTGTAACACCGACCACCCTGAGCAATGTTCCGGCAGGAACACATACGGTCAGGCTGACCAAGTCAGGATACCAGGACTGGTCACAGAGTGTGTCGGTCACAGCAGATCAGACGACCTC
>CAYWHV010000413.1:1088-2333 GCA_964458045.1 uncultured Methanospirillum sp. | reverse complement strand
TGCAACGATGACTGCTGTAACACCTGGGAGCCAGGTTATTCCGAATGATCCTTCGTTCTCATCCCTGTATGGCCTCCATAATACCGGACAGACGGGTGGGACAGCTGATGCAGACATTGATGCACCTGAAGCCTGGTCCTATGTGACCGGGTCATCAGATGTTATTGTTGCTGTGGTAGATACCGGGGTTGACTATAATCATCCGGATCTAGCGGCAAATATGATTGCCGGGTATGATACCCGGAATAACGATAGCAATCCGATGGATGATCATGGCCATGGAACTCATTGCGCAGGAACGATTGGAGCGGTTGGCAATAATGGCATTGGTGTAACCGGGGTGAACTGGAATGTCAAAATCATGCCGCTGAAGTTTTTAAGCTCAAGCGGATCCGGCTACACTAGTGATGCGATCGAGGCCTTTGCCTGGGGATACTCCCGTGGTGTGAGAATATTCTCCAATTCATGGGGTGGAAGTGGAACTGATGCTGCTCTCCAGGATTCAATCAGCAGTATGCCGGATGCCCTGTTTATCTGTGCAGCGGGGAATAGTGCACTCAATACTGATACGAATCCACACTCACCAGGTTCACTGCCAAATGCCAATATCCTCACCGTGGCAGCAACAGACTCACGTGATGCCCTTGCTTCGTTCTCCAACTACGGGGCAAGTACCGTAGATGTTGCTGCACCTGGTGTGAGCATTTACAGTACCTATCCGGGGAACCAGTATACTTCTATGTCTGGGACCTCGATGGCAACTCCCCATGTTGCCGGTGTTGCTGCATTACTAAAGGCAGCCAATCCTGCGATGACCATGAATCAGATTAAGACAGCACTCATGAATGGCGTGGATGGAAAGAGCAGTTTATCCGGGAAGTGTGTGACCGGGGGCCGGGTCAATGCATATACCAGCGTTCGTGCAGTTTCCCAGGTTTTAGCGAAATTCTATGGGGTGCCGGAAACAGTAGTCTATCCTCTGACTATCAGGTTCTATGATGTATCAGAGGGATCAGTGACATCCCGGACCTGGAACTTTGGTGACGGGAACACGACCACGGTTCAGAACCCGATTCATACGTTCTATAATCCGCAGACCTATACCATCACATTGCAGGTTAGTAATGGAGTTCAAGGGGTGAGTGCCGTTTCGAATGTGGTTGGGGGGCTTTAAAGTTCCTTTTTTATAATCCTGAGGTTGATATCGTTTATATCTCGATGATATATGGAAAGGTATCGACAATA
>CAYWHV010000413.1:735-1031 GCA_964458045.1 uncultured Methanospirillum sp. | reverse complement strand
TCAGGTTTTTTCCTCCCAAGATCTATTTATCCAATAAGGTCCCTTTTTTCATGGTAGAATTGTCTCACTACTTTATTCCCGGACTATGATTCGTTTTCCCTGCAATACAATTGCAAGTCTTCTTACTAACTGTGGATTTATCCCTGCAGAAGTAACCTGGGCCTCATACTGTTTCTCCAGGATCTGGTCCAGTGCATGTCGGGCTGATGCCTCAATATCCTCATCTTTGTGAATTGATTTAAACTCGAATACATACGCCACAGGAAACCTGGTTCCCTTTGGGATCATGAGAATAT
>CAYWHV010000413.1:0-725 GCA_964458045.1 uncultured Methanospirillum sp. | reverse complement strand
CTGACTCTGCATTTGACCTGATATCATAGACTGACCTCAGGTTAGCCAGAAGCCCAAGGACAAAGGCATGAAATACTGCTTCCGGGATCCGTGCAAGGTCATGGCAGCTCACCAAACCGATCGTCAGGTTCTGAAGTATCTCTTCCAGCTTCGCGATAGTATTCTGTTTCATGAACCATTCCATAAGTGCATCAAGCCCGCCCCCTGGTTTTGGATAGATAGATTCGATGAAGTACTCATATGCAAATCCGATCTCCCTATTCGGGATTGAGAGCCGGTATGCACTCCGCCCCCGGATATCTTCCCGGGGATCATCAGCACGAAGATATCCAGAAAAAAATAAAAAACTCCAGATATTCGTTGGGTTTCTTCCGATATCTGTAAAGGTTATCGTCTCATTAATTGGGTACCTGATCTCTTCTCCGGTTAAGAGATGTTCAAGATCCCGCTTTATCTCTATACCTCCCTGAGCTAATTCTTCGAATACAAGGGTATTCGCAGAGGTGTTTAGCCAGTGAGGAGCGGGGAGTGCAGGATACAGGTTGACATACATGGAAACAGACCAGGGGTTGTAGATTGTTTTACTTCCATAGAGATATCCGTCATACCACTCCCGGATAATTTCTGCCTGATTGGAGAGGTTAAAATCGAAAAGGATCTTCAATACTTCCTCTTCAGTGAATCCAAACAGAGATGATAGATTATTTGGAAGGAGTGTGGTTGAA
>CAYWHV010000412.1:0-2680 GCA_964458045.1 uncultured Methanospirillum sp. | reverse complement strand
GACAACAAGTAAATATTTCAATCCACACTCCCGTGAAGGGAGTGACAAAATACCACGGAGCATACGATATATATTCTGATATTTCAATCCACACTCCCGTGAAGGGAGTGACCGCAAATTCAAATCATAATTTGCTTATCATCTCATAATCAATTTCATCATGAGACTCATTTTTATTGTAGAAACTTCTAATTAAACGTTTTGAATATAATATCTGATTTAATATATATCTCGACGCAAATATTAACGAGGGCCAATTATTCTTATTATTCATCCAGGGTATCAGAAAAATATATATTCCTCAATCTCATTTTCAACGCGAACCCCCCAGGGGGTTTCATGATAACTACAGGTTCGCAACTTCAGGTAATTAACACTCCTTCAGGATCATATCCTTCTTTTGCTCCGACATGTTCGACCCTGTTTTTCCAATTCTTGCCCAGGAAATAAAACCGGACACTATCTTTCTCTGGATCAATAATATCACATAATTTTAATCTCATCTCAGTGAATTGTGCCGGATCTACAACACATTCAAACACTGATTTTTGAACCCGTTGCCCGCGATTCACACACACTTTAGCAACATGCCGTAATCTACGTCTGCCCTCAGGAGTTTCTGTATTTACGTCGTAGGTAATAAGCACCATCATAGCAATCTTAATTCATAAAGAACGGAGGATATCCATCAATATCATTCCTGATAAACCGTGCTAGCAATAAAGCCTGCACGTAGGGAATCAGACCTATGGGGATCTTTTCCTTGAGATATGGGTGAGTTATCTCTTCCATCTTTCTTTTTTGCCAGGCACCAAGGATTGTTTTTCGTCCTTCATCTGTAATAAATACCCCTCCATTTTCCTTCTTCATAAAATCTGAACCCCTGACCTGTTGTAAATTTACAAGATTCAATGCCAGTCGATCAGCAAGAAATGGACGCATTTCCTCCATTAAATCGAGAGCAAGACTTGGTCTGCCTGGCCTGTCTGTATGAAAAAATCCTACATACGGATCAAGCCCCACCGTTTCAAGAGCAGATTCGGCATCATGAGCCAGTAATGTATAGAGAAATGAAAGTATCGAATTCATATTATCAAGCGGGGGTCGCCTGTTACGCTCACAAAAGTAAAAAGCATCTTTTTGTTGAAGGATTAATTCATCAAAAACATCAAAGTACCATTTTGCACAATTCCCCTCAATACCACGGAGAGAATTTGCTGAATCACAGGTCATTGCTTTTTCAAGACTATCTGCAAGAAGTCCATCAACAGTCCGGATTTTTTCTGAATCGACCACTTCGCCGTGATCTCTGATACTTCTGCCTAACACTGTTTTGCAGTTGACAACCTTACCAATAATACAGGAACGGGCAATATCCAATGAAGCCTTCTCGTCATCAGCAATTCGATACTGAATTCTTCGAAGAAGAACATTCCCTCTGACTTTTCCATGAACTCTGGCTTGAAATCTCCCAGAAGGGGAGAGAAAAGAAAGCCCGACATTGTGCTCTGAACAGAGTCTCATTAGCTGTGGACTTGCACCCATATATCCAAAACAGATTACTCCTTCAAGGTTATGTATCGGAATTCGAAATTTCTCTTCATTCTCTACCTTTACAACAATATTATCTCCATCCCTGGTCAGATATGATTCCGGGGTTGTCACATACAGTGTATTGAGAAGTTTTCTCATATTTTGCTCCGCCTTCCCTCGGGATAACATGAAGATTTAATTGCTTCTTTGGCGTGCTTTCGGACATAATCAGAAACTGAAGGTGTTTTCAAGGTCAATTTTGGAACGCAAATTTCAACAAGTGAACATGCTTTACAATTCTGTGATGAAGTTGCAGGTGGGGTAATCCCTTCATGAAAGAGGTTATGCATCTCTATTGACTGAGATATTACCAAATCCCGGAGTTCTTTTGTAATTGTAAGATGTAATCTTCTCCGAATCTCATGATAGAAGAAATCTGCTTTATCGATTCGGGTGTGAAGCATTTCTTCAAGACACATCACCTGTGCACAGAGCTGGACTTCATCCCTTTCATCAATTTTTGGTTTTCCCCGTTTGTATTCAACAGGATAAACCTTCCAGAAACCATCTCTTCCAGGGAGAACAATACCATCAGGAGCTCGGACATACTCTATGACATCAGCAATACCATAAAGACCAAGCCGATATGAAACTAGTGGATAGGCCCGTGAGGTTATCACTTCTCCCCTTGTTTCTGAAATAAAGGGATCGTCAGCCCGTTCATGGATATGGTGCCCTTCTACTGTCCGTTGGTTTTCCTCCCACTGTCTCTCAATATGGATAAGTGCCCATTGTCGCCTGCAAAAATAAAAATGTTGAATTCCTGATAATGCTAACAGCTCATCATCAGAATACGTGGTTTCACTCATAATTTTTCAATAAGCTCAACTCCATTTGGCATACTTTTATCAACGGTTACTTGATAATCGGCAAAGGAACGTGGAGGAAGATCTTTTGATGTTTTTTCGACCTTGATCTTATCAAAAAGTATATGTGACTGACAGCAACCGAGTTTGGAATCATGTTTGAATACAATCAGTTTTCGTGCAGCCATTTTTCCTCGGGATGCAGAGTGATCATGTTCAAACATGTTGACAAGACTATCCCAAAGCAGGTCAAGATCTTCTTCTGAAAATCCAGTTACTTT
>CAYWHV010000411.1:0-2682 GCA_964458045.1 uncultured Methanospirillum sp. | reverse complement strand
CTGCCGTTTCATGAACGAGGGCAGAATCGGAATTCATAGATTTTACAACGATGCCTTTCACGATTTCAACAAAAGTGGACGGATTTATGGCATTTCCCGCCGGACACACGGATATTGAGTCTAAATGCAATTTTAATGTCTTACATGGCTCATTCCGTCTATCCGGATGAATTTTGCAGGACTTTGATCCTTCGACTCGTCGCCCATAGATGCTGTACTGAGCCAGTTCGCCGGACTTGATCCGGGACCAGACATCATCACAGTCATCTGTATTTTTGATAGTTCCCTGAATCATCAGGGCACCATCCGGGTTCATAGTCGCGGACGTGACAAGACCGATGGGTCGTTCTGTGTGGTCCAAATGCAATACCGGTAATGCCATGAAGTTATCAAGTGCGTCTGCTACTGCAGATGACAAGACCAGTTCATTTTCCCGGTCCACCTGCGGGATAGAGGCACAACCTCTGATTACCCGCTGGTCTCCTTCCTCCGCCCAGGATAAATCCATTGTGAGGATAGGAGTCTCGAAATCAGACATCTGCTAACGAGATTCGGGTCAGAGTAAATAAACGGGAAATAAAATAGCAACAAAAAAGAGTGAAATAATTATAAAGATGAAAAAGAATCGTCGTGAATTATTCGATTATACTTTTCTAAAATATCTGGAGATCTTGTTATATAATTAAAAATATGTTTTCTCATAGAAGGATCATATTTTTCAAACGGTACACGATTCAAATGAGACATTACCGGTAAAATATGAGATACCTGCCCGGTCTGAAGATTTAAAACAATTCCTTTATCATACATCGACTTTCCAATAAGAAGCAATTGAGGGTTTCCTTTCATATCATCTAAATAACCTAAAATTTTATTCATTTACCATTCCTCATCATCATTAAATGCAAAATTCGCATCAAAATGAATATCTATTCCTCTAGGAACTAACAATCTTAATATCCGGTGAAGATCTTCATACCCATATTCTGAATTAGTATTTCCATGCGGTTTTTGAATATAGATGCTTTCAATATCATCTATAGTTAATTTACCATGTATCTGTGCTTCAGCACCATACCAGTATGCATGTTTAAAAACATCTTCTAATTGATTAACTGGATTATCAAACGAATTTTCTATTTCGCGTGCATATATTGTATCCATAGAGTCTTTTCCGTATTTATGTTTGATAGTGCCTTTTTTAGATAATGATGCAATCCCGCTATATCCAAGTGACTCCACTTTTGGATCTGATAATTTAGATATTGCAGAATTACACTCCCAAGATGGTTCTCCCGTCCATCCATTTATTCTAGCAATATCATTCAAGGAATCCCCAAAACAGAATGTTGTATGCTCTCTTACTGAATCTTTGAATTTGATGATTATGTTACCATATGAACCTAATGAGTCATCCCCAACATCATTATACTCATATTCGTTCCGCTTATCATGCAGATATCCATATTTAGGGTATTCATCGTCCGGTGTATCGTCAGATATCTGTTCTATTTTTTTCCTGGCTCCTTTTTCATCAACATACCCTCTTGTGGTCTTTGTTTCGTGTTGATTTTTGAATTTTCCATCGCGTAACATTTTTATTAATGCTACATCTGGCATCCTCATTCTGACCTCTGAATTTTCTATTAATCTATCTAAAATACCTTGAGATCTACCCAATACTTCATCGGGATTTATTTTTATTTTCGATTTCTTTGAGACTTCATTTATCTTATCTACCATTATCTGATGAGTTTTATTGATAGCATCTTCAGGAGATTTAATTCCAGAAGGTTGTAAAATATCTTTAGGGTGAGTCTCTTTCTTTTTAGATTTAGATTTTGTTTTTTGTTTTGATGCAGTTTCCCGTGCATTTTTCACAGATAATTTCGCATCTTTCAGAGTATCATGCGTCCCAAGTTTTTTAGACTTGCCATTATGAGAGGTAAATGATACATGATGTTTTCCGTCTTTCTGTGATATCTTATACGTCCCAGGGCCGTGCAACCCTTCCCTGGTGGAATGATGTAACTCCCCGTTCTCCTGCTTCCTAAACGCCGGCATCCGTTTCAGTTTTGGATATTGCCCAGGGTGCTCTTCAGTATCGTAATATCTCCCTCCCTTTGGTCCTTGTTTGATAGTATATCCTTCCGGAGGCTGTTTATTCTTCTTTAGATATTTCTTAGCCTTCTCAATGATATTCTGAAGGTTCCTGACACGATGAGACATTAATGAGATAATAGAATGCAAAAGAGATAAACGGGAAATAAAAACTTTAAATTTTCCGAGTAAATAGATACTTCAGCCGTGCCATAAACCCGGCATTCCGTGCCCGGACTCCGGTATCATACATCCGCTGTTGATGGTCGGTTATCTGATCATCCAGGTCCTTCCGGATGTAGTAGTGTCTGCCTTTTTCTTTTGTCAATTCAAAATTCTTCAGGCATTTATTGACACAATCAATCAGTTCTGAATGATCTTCAACCCAGGCACCCTTCACGAATTTACCGGTCATCTACGCCCTCCATATCGCTAACAGGACAATCACAGCCGAAAAGAACACGAGTATTCCAAATGCCAGCCGGGATATCAATACCACTGTCTCTTCGCTCATTCCTCATCCCCTCTCTTCCGCCGGGATTTTTTCGTCTCAACCGGTTCTTCTTCGTTCGGTTCGTTCGC
>CAYWHV010000410.1:0-2682 GCA_964458045.1 uncultured Methanospirillum sp. | reverse complement strand
ATGATCACAGACAAATTATCCGGGATCATGGATCATCTTCCCCTGGGATTGACGGCCCTTCTCGGACTATTCCTGCTTGTTATCGGGTTATGGCAGGGTGCGATGGGTATTCTGATACTCTATCTGACCGCACGACTGGTTGACCGGTACTGCATCAGGCAGACGGTGCAGAAGATCTGGTTCTCATTGGTAACCATCATGATGGGAATCGTTACCCTCATCCTCATCTTCATCCTGTATGATATCTTCTCAAACGGTCTTCCGTACGTCACGCTTGATTTCCTGACCGGGTCACCAAGAAACCTTGGTCGTGGAGGGGGTATCTTCCCGGCCATTATCGGAACATTCTACCTGGTTTTTGGTTCAATTCTCATCGCTCTGCCACTCGGTATTGGTGCTGCTATTTACCTGGTGGAATATACAAAAGAGAATATCCTCACCCGATTCATCAGGACGGCAACCGACCTGCTCAACGGGACTCCGTCCATTGTTTTCGGGCTGTTCGGGTTCACGTTCCTCGTGCTCTTCCTTGGATTTGGCATATCACTTCTTGCTGGTATGATTACCCTGGCCCTAATGGTCCTGCCAACGGTTATCAGAACGACGGAGGAGGCCTTAAAGAGTGTTCCAGACAGTCTCCGCGAAGGATCCTATGCGCTTGGAGCCACCAGATGGCAGACAGTACGGCGGGTTGTTCTGCCCCCCTCAGTTCCCGGCATTATTACCGGAGCTATCCTCTCCAGCGGCCGGGCAGCAGGTGAGACGGCCCCGATTATGTTTACTGCGGTAGTATTCATGCAGCGTCGTCTTCCGGATTCGTTTCTTGATCCGGTCATGGCTCTCCCCTATCATCTGTTCATCCTGGCTACCAATGTCCCGGGTGCCAGAAACAACCAGTATGCAACGGCAGTCGTCCTTCTGGTCCTGGTCATCATGATATATGGAGGAGCGATTGTCATCAGAAATCATTATGATAAAAAAGTCAGGTGGTAACCTATGAATGAAGAAATTATCATCGATGTACAAGGTTTAAACCTCTGGTACGGGGAGAATCATGCTCTGCACAATGTAACCCTGCCAGTCGCAAACAGAAAGGTCACCGCCCTGATTGGTCCGTCCGGGTGCGGAAAATCAACCCTTATCCGGTGTTTTAACCGGATGAATGACCTGGTTTCAGGTTGTCGCGTTTCGGGTAACATCCTCTACCATGATCAGAATATCTACGGGCCTGACGCAGACCCGGTGGAGCTCAGAAGGAAGATCGGAATGGTCTTTCAAAAACCAAACCCGTTTCCAAAATCCATCTATGAGAATATTGCATACGGGCCACGGGTTCATGGAATAAAAAACAAAAGAGAACTTGACGGAATTGTTGAATCATGCCTGCATAAAGCTGCACTCTGGGAAGAAGTGAAGGACCGGATGCATGATTCTGCAATGAGCCTGTCCGGAGGTCAGCAGCAGCGTCTCTGTATTGCAAGGACACTGGCCGTCAATCCTGAGATCATCCTCATGGACGAGCCTTGCAGTGCTCTTGATCCGATTGCGACTTCGAAGATTGAGGATCTTATTGAGGAACTCAAAAAGGAATATTGTGTTATCATCGTTACCCATAGTATGTCCCAGGCTTCCCGCGTTTCAGATTATACGGCATTCATGTACCTTGGTGACCTCATAGAATTCGGGGAGACCAGACAGATATTTGAGAATCCACACAAAGAATTGACTGAGAACTACATCACCGGAAGATTCGGATAAGACCATGACCGAAAAAGAACGCTCTGAACTCTCACAAATCCACACCGATGCATGTGAGCTTGGGAAATATGCGATAGCCATGCTCCGGGACAGTATCGATGCCTTTGAAAGGGGCGATGCACAACTAGCCCTGGATGTCTGTAATCGGAAAATAGAACTGAAAAAGCGGTTTATTGCCGCTGAAGAGAACATGTTCAGGCATCTGGCATTATATCAGCCGGTTGCACGGGATATGAGGGAGATCGTCGCATCACTTCGCATTATCTATAACTATGAGCGGATTGGGCGGATGGGATATGACATCGGCGATACCATCAAAACCCTCTCACAATGCTGTGGTCTTGCTGATCCGGATAAACTCATTATCGTCGGCAGAAAAGTCCTTGCTATGATTGAAGATGCATTTGATGCTTTTGAGGATCGCAAAGTGACCCGTATCAGGAATATGCGGGAGCGGGATTCAGAGATTGACCGCCTGTATTGTGAGGTCATGCGGGATCTTATCACCAGAATGGAACAGAAAAAAGACGATGTTCCAATCCTCGCACGATATGTTATCATTGACCGGTACCTGGAGCGATGCGGTGATCAGGCTTGTAATATTGCCGAGATGACGACGTATATGGTCACCGGCGAACGAGTAGAAATAATCTGATTTTTCCCTTCCCTTTTTCTTCTTTTTTTTCGTTTCCGGAATTTTTCTGATTAGTATACGGTATCGTCATGGTATCAGTATGAGGTTTTACACCCATCTGGAACAGTTCTTTGACCTGAACCATAGTCACCAGCAGGATGCCGCCACAGCAGCTGTAGCCTGAATGCTAAAAAGAGAGATCTGGAACAAATGACCATGCGGTCAGCGAGAGCGAAAAAAAATAGAGAGAACGAAAAAAGGAGATTAATTGGTGAGGGGAACAAATCCTT
>CAYWHV010000409.1:0-2689 GCA_964458045.1 uncultured Methanospirillum sp. | reverse complement strand
CCATGGAGGTCGGTGGTCAGACCCGTCTGATGAAACTGGTGTTTACCGGACTTATCACTGAACCAGAGACCGAATGCCGTGAATGGTTTGCTGCCATTAATGGGTATCCTCCGGAACCGGCAATCAATCAGGAACCTGAGCCCCAGGTTGTCCCTGACCCAGCCCCGGTGCTGGTATCCCCTCCGGTATCACCGGAACCTGCACCCGTACCGGTTCCCTCACCTATCATTGATGCAGAAGTAACCTCTCCTGCTCCGATAGTTGAGAACATTGAGGAGCAGATCCCTGAACCGATGAAACAGGAACCGGTACCAGTCCCGGTCATCAAGCCTCAGCAGGAATCTCAATCTCCCCCGACTCCTGTAGTTGTACCTACTGAAGTTCCTCTTCCCACTCCTTCTGCACCTGCAGCTCCGGTAATTGCACCAACCCCGGAGCCCATCCCTGAAAAACCTGTACCAGTTCCAAAAAAAGAGAAACAGCGAATATCAGTCCCGACTCCCGGCACCGATTCAATACAAATTTCGCTTGAAAAACCAGATATTGGTCCGGTCCGGTTCAGAAGAAGGACAACTACTCCTGTCGGTGGGAGCAGCGGCAAAAGCAGGTACTGTATGCATTGCGGTTCACGGGTACCTGCGTTAGCAAAGTATTGTCCTGTTTGTGGAAAGACTCAGGTCTGACCCTTCATGGGATCATACCAGGGCAGATATCCAGAGCTGGATGCCTTTCGTGGTATTGCAATCCTCATGATGATCTGTTTTCATTTTTTTGTCGACCTTGCATTTCTTGGATTACCCGGACCTGATCCCTACTCCGGTTTCCTTCGTATTTTTGGGATGCTGACCACGATATCGTTTATCGGCATTGCAGGAATATCCGCACACCTGAAAACTGAAAAGACTCCAGGTATATGTGATCAGATATCTGTATTTCTCAGGCGAGGTGGAGAACTCCTTCTCATTGGTTTCGGAATTACTATTGTAACCTGGCTGGTAATGGATGGCGAAGGATATGTGGTATTTGGAATCCTGCACCTTATTGGTACAGCTCTCATCCTGACCCCTCTCCTCTACCGACTAAAATATGCAGGACTTATCCTCGCAACCGCTCTTTTCCTCGTTGCATATACCGAGCTCCTTCCTTCCGGGCCTTTGTGGCTTGCATGGTCTGGTATCTGCCCGGAGGATTTTTATTCAGTGGATTATGCCCCACTCATCCCATGGCTGTCTGTTTTTCTTCTTGGATTATCTGCAGGCCGGTTCCTTTTTCCATCAGGTAATCCGCGATATGCTTTGAGCACCCCTCACCAACCTGTTATCTATCTGGCTTATCTGGGAAGGCATTCACTTGTAATTTATCTCATCCATCAGCCGGTTTTATTCCTGCTGATTACCTGCGGTGCAAAAATGAGTATGGGATAAATTATTTGAGAATATTCATAAGTCCGGAAAAAAGCTCTGAAGAGTTATCTTCAGTATCATTTCCTGATATTTTTTCCTCATCTAAAACGGATGAGGTGATATTTTTCTTAATCGTATCAAGACGTGACTGGACCATGGTGAGGTTTGAATCGATACTGATTGCCTTTTCAAATGCATCAACGGCCTCTGAATTCTGTCCAATCTTTTCATATATCGTCCCAATATAATACCATCCGACCGCATTATTCTGGTCATACGTTGTTGCATTCAGGTACGCCGCAATAGCCTCCTCGAATTTCCCCTGGTCAAAGTATGAGGCACCCATGTTTTCCCATGCACTGGAATAATTCGGACGGATACTGAGAGCCTGTCTGTATGAGTCTACTTCCTCTTCATACCGTGCAAGTTTCCCGAGCGTGACTCCCCGGTTATACCATGCATCGGCATCCTGTGGGGTGACTCTGACTGCTTCATCTGCAACTTCCAGTGCCTCCTCATATTTTCCCTGCCTGTTCAGGACGATCCCAAGGTTATTGAGTGCATCTGAAAAACCCGGACGCATCTTCAGAGCGAGCCGGTACTCATTCGTTGCATTCTCATACTGACCGAAGGAGGACAATGCATTCCCCATCAGGTAATGCTCATCTGCAGTCATTTCATCCGTTTCTGCAAAAGATATGGGGATAAGGATGAGAATTACAAAAAAAGTGATGAGAGGAACTATTCTGTTCATTCAGTACAGGGTTGGAATAGAATGAAATAATGTTTGTGGCTGTTAGGAAAATCCAGTTTTCCATCATCTGAAAAAATTAACTCTTCTTCGTATTCGACGGTTGCAGAATCTGCGTATGAGATGAGAACGATCATCGCGAATTTTATGTCTGATTTTTTTTAATCCTCTTTTCTTTTCATGAAGGATTTTAGTCATATTTAGGGCTTCATTTCAAAAAAAATCCTTAATCTAAAAGTTCAAAAAATGTATTTATACTTCCGGTTGCAATCATTACATCATTATGCCAGTCAACCAGGCGCAGGTCGACAGCATCATTTCTTCGGCATCTGCCGAAGATCCAGAGATTCAACTGCTTAAACTCAGGGATGAGGTTGAGCTGCTGAAGACCTCAATTAAACGCCTGCTCATCGATATAAGGGAACGTATGAATGATGCGGAAAACCCGCTTGTTCAGGCGTTAAAGGGGAACCCTGTGGATTTTGTGGGGAAGCACTCTTCAGTTCCTACTCCTGTGGAGGGAGATATCGATGAT
>CAYWHV010000408.1:0-2691 GCA_964458045.1 uncultured Methanospirillum sp. | reverse complement strand
CTGATCGGAAGGTATGTCCTCTTCCGATAAGGTCACGTTTCAGGGAGGCGTAATTTTCTATTATCCCATTATGAACCAATGCAATCTGGTCAGTGCAGTCCTGGTGCGGATGAGCGTTGATATCTGACGGAACACCATGGGTCGCCCATCTTGTATGACCAATTCCGATGGTTCCCTGCAACATACCTTGGGAATCAGGGAGATCAGAGACCTTTCCTGCTTTTTTATGAACGCATACCTCTGATGCAAGAGTTGCTATCCCGTATGAGTCATATCCCCGGTACTCAAGTCTTCGAAGGCCCTGGAGCAGGATTGGTGCCGCACTCCGATAGCCGGCATACCCGACAATGCCACACATCCTATATCACCCGGGTTTTATCAGGAATACGGGTGCAGGAGAACCTGAGATCTGTTCTTCCCTCAATCATTACCTCATTACCGACAATGGTATTCTCAAACATGACTGAGGGTTTGCAGAAGACACCATTCCCCATGATGACTCCACATCCTGCACGAATGGCAGCATCTCCTGATGGAATAAACCCGCTAGTATACAGAGCTGATGTATACTCTCCAAGGGTGCAACCTTCTCCGATGACCGATCCTGAAATGCTAGAGTGGGATGCGATCACCACATCATCCATGAGGATGGATCTCCGGATGACAGTAAAGGGTTCAATCTTCACCCGGGATCCAATGCTGGTCCCTGGTTCAATGACAACATGCGGCCCTATAGTGCAGTCCTCTCCGATGATTACCGGTCCGGTTATCACGGTTCCTGGTCCCATCTTTGTTCCAGGTCCAATGGAGACCTTTCCCTGTATCACCACAGATGAACTGAGTATGCCTGATTTTTCCTGCGAAATATAGGGCAGGAGGCGATCATTCATGACAAGAAGATCCCATGGATAGATTGCATCCTGCCAGGAGTGTGCTTTCACTGCAGTGATCCTTGTTCCCTGTCTGATCTCATCATCAATAGCCTCACTCAGGCTGGGAAGAACAATCCTGTCCATCAGTTCAGATCCCAGGTGATACACACCACAACTAACCGTCATCCTGTTTGCGAAAACCGGTTTTTCTGTGATACTGGATACCACATCCTCTTCTATAGTCACAACCCCGAAGTTTGACGGCTGCCGGTGAGTAGTGTATAATAGTGAATTTTTTATTCTGGCAATATCCCTGATGGAGTCAGGATCGATGTAATTGTCTCCGGGAAGAACCAGGACATCACCTGCAATCCGGTCCCGTGCACTGAGGAGTGCATGGGCTGTACCGAGTTGCTCTGTTTGCCGAACAATCATAACCGGCACACTCAGATGTGAAAGGTGCCGCATTACCTGCTCTTTCCGATACCCGACAATGACAATAATGTCCCGTATCCCGGCTTCCAGAAGTGACAGAATGGTATGCTCAATGATCGGTTTATTGGCGACCGGGATGAGGGCTTTTGGCCTGTTCTGTGTGAGCGGGCGAAGCCGTATTCCTTCCCCTGCTGCCAGGATGACTGCCTGCAGGCTCATCGGCGAATCACCGTATGATCCTCAAGTCTCCCTTCGACCAGGGCATGCGGACCGATTCTGCAGTGGTTTCCGATAACCGATCCGACATTAATCGAGCAGTTTATGCCAAAGAGGACATCATCACCGATAACCGCACCGAATTTTCGTCTTCTGGTGTCAACTCCCCCGATGATGATGGTTCCTTTATCATGACGGAGGTTTGCAATTTTTGTCCCTGCCCCAAGGTTGCACCCACTTCCGATAACACTGTCTCCGACATAGGAGAAATGGGGAACATTGGTATTGTCCATGATGATTGAGTTTTTAATCTCGGAGCTATGTCCGATATGGCAGGTATTCCCGATTGCTGTTCCCGGCCGGATGTACGCATGTGGGCCGATTTTACAGTCAGCACCGATGATACATGGTCCTTCCAGGTACGAGCCTGACATGATCACGGTTCCGGGGCCAATCTGAACATCTCCCTTGATGACAACACCTTCTTCAATAACTCCCTGGTGTTCGGAGATGATCTCTTTCATCATCTCTTCATGAACCCCGAGGAGATCCCAGGGCGATCCCATATCTGCCCAGAAACCAAGCCGGACACCCCGGAGTGTTTTATTCTGAATAAAGGTCATGAGAGCATCGGTCAGTTCCAGTTCTCCCCTGGGTGAGGGTCGGATGGTCATGAGCTCTTCAAAAATCCCTGGCTCGAACAGATACATCCCGGCGTTGATGAGGTCACTCTTCGGATGAAGGGACTTCTCCTCCAGACCGGTGATGGTCTCCCCATCCATAGTCACCACTCCATAGTCCTGTGGATGATTGGAGGTGAACACACCCATGGCCGGGGCCGGGGTCTTCAGCATGGCTTTGATATCGCCAGAGTGCAGGACCATGTCTCCATTTAGCAGGAGAAACTGCGAATGGACATGGGGCCTGACGGTCATCAGAGCATCGCCGGTTCCCTGCTGCCGTTTCTGGGTCACGTACCGGATTGAGACTCCCCTGGATGTTCCGTCACCAAAATAATTCCTGACTGATGCCTCACCATACCCGACGACAAAGATAAACTCGGTAATACCAGCATCCATCACCGCATTCAGCAGGTGCTCAAGCATTGGTCTGCCGGCAAGCGGGAGCATGACTTTTGGCCTGGAACCGGTGAGTGGCCTCATCCGTT
>CAYWHV010000407.1:0-2716 GCA_964458045.1 uncultured Methanospirillum sp. | reverse complement strand
GAAGCGTCAAAGGCAGACGTTTCCCTCGACTTGACAGACATCGAGGGATTCAAGGAATACCTAACATTTCAGTTCTGCCTAGCAGGAAAAACCCTTTTCTCTGGCGTAAAAGAACTCCTTCCTGCTCATAACATCGTAATCACTCCGGAATCATGCACGGTTACCAGATACTGGGAAGTATACTACATTCCCGATTTTGACCATACTGAAAAGTATTTCCAAGAGAAAGTTCATGAATTGCTCCTTGACTCTGTAAAAATGCATTTGAGAAGTGATGTTCCGGTCGGAGCGTATGTAAGCGGCGGGATCGACTCCAGTACAATCGCATCGATTGCATCACAGTTTCAGGAGAAAGGTGCAATGATTGGTTTTACCGGAAAATTTTCTGCATATGGATCAGAATACGATGAAAGCCACTATGCTAGAAGTATTGCCAACAAAAAGGGATTTCCGTTACATGAAATCGATATCAATGGAACTGACTTTATCGAGAATATCAGAAAAGTAATATATCATCTGGATTTTCCAGTAGCAGGACCCGGATCCTTCCCACAATATATGGTATCCCAACTAGCAGCCCGGTACAGGAAAGTTGTTCTGGGAGGACAAGGAGGAGATGAAATATTCGGCGGTTACACGCGGTACCTAATAGCGTATTTCGAGCAATGTATCAAGGGAGCAATCGAAGGAACGATGGATAGTGGTAATTTTATTGTTACATACGAATCTATCATCCCAAACCTCGTCGCCCTCCAGAATTATAAACCATTATTGCAGGAATTTTGGAGAGAGGGTCTTTTTGGAGAGATGGATCTGAGATATTTCAGACTGATAAACCGGGCACCCTCACTCGATACTGAAATAAATTGGTCATCGCTTGAAGAATATTCTGCTAAAGAAACATTCAGAAGCCTTTTCAATTCAGATAATGTTAGACATGCATCATACTTTGACTTGATGACTCATTTTGATTTTAAAACTCTTCTCCCTGCCCTTCTCCAGGTTGAAGACAGAATGAGCATGGCTCACGGTCTCGAATCCCGGGTACCTTTCCTTGACTACCGGCTCGTGGAATTGGCCGCGACAATCCCTTCAAATATTAAATTTAAAGATGGAACCATGAAACAGTTATTAAAACAGGTCACCAAAGAATACCTCACCGAGGAAATATTTAAAAGAAAAGATAAAATGGGTTTCCCAACGCCTTTGAATGAGTGGATATCAGGAGAAGCGAGGGATTTTGTCAGGAGCGTCTTTTCATCTATTACAGCAAAAAATCGGGATCTAATTGATAATACAAAAGTACTGGAAAAACTTGATTCAGAGACAAAATACGGAAGAAAGATTTGGGGATTACTTTGCCTTGAACTCTGGCAGCAGGAATTTCATGATAAAAAGGCACAATACAAGAAACTGCTTTATACTTAAATGACGGATTAATACATAGCTTTTTCTAAGGAGTTATTTATGAAAGTACTCATTACTGGGGGAGCGGGTTTTATTGGCTCCCATATAACCGATCAACTACTTTCACGTGGCGATGAAGTTCTTGTTATCGACAATTATTCAACCGGACGGAGAGATAACCTCGTTCCTCACGACAAACTCACGATTGTAGAAGGAACGATCGCAGATGAGGAATTTGTTAAGAAGACATTCATGAGTTTTCAACCAGATGTTGTAGTCCACGCAGCGGCTTCCTATAAGGATCCAAATAACTGGGAAGAGGATTCGAAAACTAATGTTCTCGGTACTGTGAATGTGGTACATGCATGTGAGAGCGTCTCTGTAAAAAGATTAATCTACTTCCAGACCGCACTTTGTTACGGGTTACACCCGATAGAACAGCCGATAACTCTGAACCACCCCCTTATCCCAGGGGGGAGCAGTTATGCAATCAGTAAGACTGCGGGAGAGTATTACATCTCACTCTCAAGTCTAGATTTCATCTCATTCAGACTGGCTAATGCATACGGCCCACGAAATCTGAGCGGTCCTCTTCCTACGTTTTACCACAGGCTGACCACAGAGAAACCCTGTTTTGTGATGAATACCAGAAGAGATTTCATTTATGTAGATGACCTTGTCGCAGTTGTCATTAAGGCAATTGATGGAAAAGGAAAGAAAGGATATTACCATATCTCGTCAGGAAGAGATTTCTCTATCAAGGAACTGTTCGAAGAGACTGTGAAAGCGATGGAAATTACCCTCAAGGAACCTGTAGAAGAGAGGGAAAGAAATCCAGATGATGTCTTTTCAATATTGCTCGATCCATCAAAGACAAATTCTGATTTTGACTGGATAACATCTACTCCACTTTCAACCGGAGTAAAGAATGCCATAGATTACTACAAAAAATTTGGAATTGAACAGACTTATACACATCTCAAACAGTCTGAATAATATGGAATCCACTTTTTTTTCTCAATCCCGTATATTAGTTACCGGAGGAACTGGATTTGTCGGTAGTAATCTTGTAAAAAGATTGCTTCAATTGTCGGTCAGACAGATCCATATCGTTGACAATCTACTCTCATCTGAAAAATGTAATCTTCCCGATGATCCCAGGATCACATTTATTGAAGGTTCTATCGCAGATGATAATGTTCTTTCGGCCCTTTCAGATGAGTATGATTTCATTTTCCATTTGAGTACTTATCATGGGAACCAGAGTTCAATTGCAGATCCGATTGCAGATCATCAGAACAATACTCTG
>CAYWHV010000406.1:0-2718 GCA_964458045.1 uncultured Methanospirillum sp. | reverse complement strand
GACGGTTTTAAGCGGATATACATATCTCATATCTAATTATGCTGATAATCCGGATATTCACACCATACTGAACCGAATGAACGGGAGCATTAAGACTATCAACAACCAGATATCCTTCACCAGACTCTATCAGGAGATTGGGGTGAACGCACCACAATGGCACCATGTTCCCACAATAGTCGGGCAGGCAGGGAAAGGATCCCATATTCCATCCATTGAGGTGAGCCAGGAACTTTCGGATATCCATATTTTAGCCGATCCCCTGATGGAAAAAGTGTTCTTCTGTCTTCTGGATAATTCGGAGCGGCATGGAAAACGGGTATCCCGGGCACATTTTTTCTGTGTCACCAATGATGAGGGCATGACTCTTGTTTATGAGGATGACGGATATGGAATTGCTGCCCAGGATAAGGAAAGGATATTTGAACGGGGCTTTGGGAGCAATACCGGGTACGGACTCTTTCTTGCCAGGGAGATAGTAAACATCTCCGGGTTTTCAATTATGGAAACCGGAACATTCGGAGAGGGTGCCAGGTTTGAGATAGCAATTCCCAAGGGATTATGGAGACATGAACCCGCGAACCATATGATTTAATCATAATAATACCTACTATCTGCTATGCAAAAGATGAAATGCAGTATATGTGGCCATGTGTACGATCCGGTCGTCGGGGATAAGGAAGCCCCTGCCGGAACCGATTTTCAAAACCTGCCACAGGAATGGGTATGCCCGGTCTGTCTTGCGGCAAAAAAACTCTTTCGACCGTTCTGATTCAGGCGATAACCTTCACAATTTTCCCTTTTTTCATAATAGATACCTTTCCACCGCTTTCCGATACGACAAACCCGATTGCATCAGTAACATAGGTCAGCGCAGCCACTGATGAATGACGGGTCCCCATCCCTTTGGGAAGAGAGATCAGCGAGGTATCAACGGTGATGTATCGTCCCGCAGCCTCCAGAAGACCACTCCCGCTCACCACAAATGCACCATCCAAAAGCGCATATTCCTTTAACATCTCCCTGACATCTGGAACTGAAATATTCCGCATATCAGGAGGATGGCCAGAGAACGGATTTAATATCAATTGACGGGAACGCTTCAGGACTTCTTCTGAATCGCCAATAAGAAATGATGTTCCGATAGTCTTTCCCTCCCGCCCTTCTCTCCCGATTTCTATGCATGCCTGCAGTACTGCATCAAAGACCTCTGGAGAGATGTCGGTGAAGGAAAGGATTCGATCACGCCATGCACGGGTTGATATTCTCTCTTCTCCGTTTGACACCTGTTCTGTCATGTCAGTGCCCACACAGATGATACCGGTCAGGTTATTATCCGGGTCATACAAACCCCGGCTGGTCCAAGCCACCCAGAGATGACTTCCATTCTTTTTACAATGTTCAAAAATGTGGAGTGCTGATGACGATTCATCTGATACTTCAAGAAACAGCGATGCCGGGTTTATCATATCCTGCACTGCCCCGGGTGGAAAAAGAACCCCGATACTATTTCCGGTTAATTCATCCACCTCATACCCAAAACACCTGACCGCTGAAGGATTGACAAATGTAATAAATCCATCCGGATCAAGTCTGATGACCAGGGTTTCAGCAAGATACAGTTGTTCACGACATTTATATTCTGTCTCCCTGAGTGCAGAATTCAGAGCAGCACAATCACTGCGATCCTCAATAAACCATATCCCATCTCCGGGATTTTCCACACTTAAGGAGTACACTGTTATCCGACAGGGTATCTCTGTTCCATGTTTTTCGAGAACAATACCCTCCAGGGTTTTTTGACTGCCCTGTTGACGAAGGAGTGCATCTCGCATATCCTGTCCAGCCATCAGCCAGGTATCAGGAGCACGCCCTAGAATTTCATGTTCATCATACCCGGAGATATGGAGAAATGCCGGATTAACCCGTGATATAACCCCTCCCTGAAGTTCCAGACAGGAGAGTGGCATCGTGCTGATGATCCGGTTATGATGATCATAGTCTTCCCGAAGGGACCGTTCCACCTTTGCTCGTCCAGATACCTGGCGAATTGATGCAATGATCTGGTGGGATGCATCTGACTGCTGAAATGGTACTGAAAAACTTCCCTGAGATATGTCAAAAAAGATCACGTCATCATTCTGCAGTGAAAAGAGGAGAAAGCCAGGATGATGTCCAAGCACATTGCACTGACGCTGCCAGCTGACTAGTCGTCCGAGGTCATAGTCATCCCCCCCGGTGAGCGGAGCGAGGATTATATCAGGAGAGATGGCAGTACATTTTTCCTCCCCTTCAGCAATGGACCGGACCTGCCACAATTCAATCTGAAGATTGTCAGACAGACGAGACTGTACGCAGGAAGCTTCCTTTCCTCCGTCGTGGACTAAAAGGATTTTTACCATGATGAACAGAACCGGAAACCGCTCTAAGTTATTACAGATATCTTGTTATCCGGCATATAAGATGAGCTCTTTGGCTGAATATATATTCAAAGGATACCGATCAACATTTTCCTCATGAAACGGGTATCCATGATCGTATCAGGACGGGTGCAGGGAGTCGGGTTCCGGTATTTTGTTCAGGATATTGCAGAGGATATGAGAATCACCGGTTGGGTGAGAAATCTGCCGGATGGGACGGTTGAGATCGATGCTGAAGGGAAAGCAGACATTCTTGAGACATTTATCCGGACAATATCAGATACAAGACAGGGATCTA
>CAYWHV010000405.1:0-2721 GCA_964458045.1 uncultured Methanospirillum sp. | reverse complement strand
GTATCCGGGACCGAACCGATAAGACCCATCAGAAAGGCAGAGACAATGGATGCCAGGGCAACCACCAGGGCGACCATTAATATCTCTCCGATTACTTCTGATACTGCTGGATCTTTGGTGTTTTCGGGTATTCTGCTCATGGTATGTACCTGTCAGTTGGCAGATATATTTTTTTGTGTATTTTTTTTAATTCTGGTATTGATAGTACGGTACGTGTAAGGTATGCGAGAAATTCTGAAAAATTTATGATTATTTGACAAATTATCAAAAAATTAGGAGTTTAATAAGTAGTATTTTTTCAGTCATCACATTCTTCTTTCAATGAGTGATCTGGTTCCTATAAATCATCCACGAGAGATGAAAAGGGAGACCTCCCTCTCAGGTATGAAATTTTTGAGAATAAGAAAAAAAGGGGCTGAATGTTAATTATATACTGATTATTGCATCGCCTTTCTTCATCAGCAGGCTTATGATAATACTCATAATACCAAACAGCAGGCAGTAAATACCGATTAGGACGATAATGAGCATTGATCCAGCAGTGGGAATAGGCACAATCCCGATAAGGAGTCCGAATACTATTGCGATAAGTCCGCTAATCCAGAGAAGGAATCGGTGGGGCATTTCAGCGAATGAGATTGCAAGACCGACCTCTGCTATACCGGTGACGAGCAGCCATATGGCAATCAGGATTGTATATAATACAACCATCCACACCGGGGAGATGAAGATCAGAATTGCAATTATCACACCGATAAGCGAAAGAATAAAAATTGGTATCCTGTGTGCTATTTTGGATTCGGGAGACATTGCCATCCCCCCGGTAAGCACTGAAATGATAAGCAGGAATATTCCGATAATATATGCTATCAGATCCTGCATCGCAACCGGTACAGCGAAGCAAAGAATTCCGATGATCAGGCCAAAGATTCCACGGGCTAAAAAGCCCCCACGAGTAATAATTTCTGCAGTCATGTGTTTCAATCCTTTTTATATTTATTATTCATACATTCATTCATTCTCAAGTTGTTTCTTCGCTTCCATCAGTCGTTTTACTTCCTCATCGGAAACTGTCGGGTAAGAGAGCTTCAGTCCGTTTATCGCTGTAACAATCGCTTCTGCAACTGCCGTCCGTGCAACCCACTTGTAATCCCCTGGAATAACAAACCAGGGGGCGATATCAGTCGATGTCGCACTCAGCATATCCTCGTAAGCGTTCACATAATCATTCCAGAATTGTCGCTCTGCAAGATCTGCGACAGAAAATTTCCAGTACTTCTCTTTATGATTCAGCCGGTCAAGAAGCCGCTTTTTCTGCTCCTTTTTAGAGATATGAAGGAAAAACTTGAGGATAAGCGTTCCATTCCTGATGAGATGTTTCTCAAACGCATTAATATCCTTATATCGCCCGTCCCAGAACCCGTCCTGTCCGGTCCCGATATTCTTTGGAAAATCTGACAGGATTTCAGGGTGAACCTTTGTGACCAGAACATCCTCATAGTAGGAGCGGTTAAAAATCCCGATCTCTCCCCTCTGTGGTAATACCTTTGAATATCGCCATAAAAAGTCATGGTTATGCTCTTCAGCACTCGGAACCTTAAATCCATGGACCGAACATCCCTGGGGGTTTACCCCTGACATGACATGCCTGATGGTTCCATCCTTCCCTGCGGTATCCATTCCCTGGAGAATAATAAGGACCGCAAATTCCCGGCCTGACCAGAGGATGTCCTGCACTTTCGCAAGATCTGCCCGGTCTTTTTCCAGCATCTCAACAAGCAGATCCTTGGATTTATCTTCTCCAAGCTCCTTCATCCGGTCATTTTGTGCCCAGCCGGTATCAAAATCATTAAGATTCACTTTTTTATCCGGCTTTGCAACAAATTGATCCAGATAATCTTTTATTTTAGGGCCTTTGAGTTCCATAGATTCACCTTCTCTGAGGTCTAAAAAATCAGGCAGTTCCCCCGGAAGCTGCCTCTTTTTGCACTGCAATTATGTCATCGAGGACTTCTGCAATCTTTCCCTTATACTGGGACATGTACAGATTGTAATAGAGCCCTCTCAGCGCCATCAGTTGATCATGATTTCCCTGCTCTACTATTGTCCCGGCATCAACCACCAGAATCTTATCACTATCCTTAATGGTGGAAAGCCGGTGAGCGATTGAGAAGGATGTCACTCCTTCCTGAAGTTTCCGGATAGCCCCCTGGATTACCTTTTCTGTCCTGGTGTCAACATTGCTGGTCGCTTCATCCAGAATGAGCATTTTTGGTTTGGCAATCATGGCTCGTGCTATTGTAAGCAGTTGCCGCTGGCCCTGGGAAAGATTTGCTCCCCCGTCAACGAGTATCGTGTCATACCCATGAGGAAGCCGCCGGATAAACTCATCACAATCTGCTGCCTTTGAAGCGGCAATACATTCATCATCTGTTGCTCCATCCCTGGCGTACTTCAGATTGTTCATGACTGTGTCAGTAAAGAGGATCGGTTCCTGGAGCACAACGCCAATCTGCCTTCGAAGGCTATCCTGGGTAATATCGGCAATATTCACCCCATCGACCAGGATCTCACCGCTGTCGATGTCATAGTACCGGGTGAGAATGTTAATAATGGTGGATTTCCCTGCTCCGGTCGGACCACACAGCCCTATCTTCATTCCGGGTAATGCTTCAAAGTCAGCATCTTTCATAACCCGCCGGCCGGGAACATAACTGAAAT
>CAYWHV010000404.1:0-2724 GCA_964458045.1 uncultured Methanospirillum sp. | reverse complement strand
TTTCTTTCTTCATTCGGTCTTCAGGAAGGCGTATGCCAAAAAGTTCCATCTGTCTTTGCTCAAGCTCTTCTTCCTCCTGTATCAATCGAATTTTGTTGTCAGAAAGCTGCTTTAGCTTTTCCCTTCGCTCTTCTTCGCTCAAAGTGTAGTCTTCCGCAATATTGCGAATTTCTTTGGTGATCTCCCCAAGAATCTCCTCTCCACCGCCTAGGGCGCTATTGAACACGCCTATTCGCACAAGACAGCGTTCATAAATATCCGCATCAATGGTACCCGGTGTGATGAGATTCTTAATTGCAATACTTTCGCTCCTCTGTCCATTTCGATCAATTCGGCCAATTCGCTGCTCGATGCGCATCGGATTCCACGGAAGATCATAGTTGACCATGCAATCACAGAACTGGTAATCAAGACCTTCACAGCCAATTTCTGAAAACAACATGACATCTACGCTATCCTTTTCTTCACGAGGCCCTTCAAAACGACCCCGAAGCATGACGCGTTCCTCATCCGGCGTGTCGCCGTGAACCAATCCAACCCTGATACCATCGGAAATCAGATGCTTATAAAGGTAGTTCAGCGTATGCCGAAAGCTGCTGAATACTATCAACTTATTGTTGGGTAATTTTTGTTTGTCTTGAATAATATTACGCAAAGCTTCAAGTTTTGGATCATGCGGATCCAGAGACCGTGCCCTTTCAAGAATCGATTGAATTTGCGATTGAATTTTACCGATAGCCTCTCCTTCAGGCATTGGTGCAATTTCGTCGGCTTCCTCCCATGCAAGTTCATCGATATGGCGGTTCAGGATATCCTCAAGAAAGGGTGCGAGTCCATATAGACAACTTGCAGCCTGGCGTCTGATCGTTGTCATCATGAACTTGATGCTGACATTCTCGTGCAGTCTGCTGAATATTTCGGCCTGAATCCTGAGAAGCTCATCATGCAGACATTGTTGGGAAGGAGTAAATTCGACAACCACCGTCTCCGGTTTTCGTATGGTAAATTCACCAATATCCCGACGGCGTGTTCTATTGATGATCCCTGAGAATGTGTACATGGTTTCGATGTCAGTAATGAGCTGCACCCGTTCGTCATCCGTAATATTAGCATCGGATAGCTTGGACTGTGTCCGAATAAAATCAGGATTGTGGCTAAGAATAGTCTGTCCCCATGGAGTGGATGCCGCCTGTTTGAGTGCATTATTCGCCGCAATATGCCATTCCGGTTCTTGTGCTCGTATTAAAGATAATGCCCGATTGATAAAAGGATTCGGCTCCGCCATGTGCTGAAAACTTTCTTGGTCGATAATAAGATCAGGGCGTAATGTGTTGAGAAGAACAAAAAGATCAAAACTGCCAAGTTGAATAGGCGTGGCTGTCAGAAAAATAACAGCCTCGGCGTTGTCACAAAAGAACCTGACTGCCTTATGATTATAGGTCTTTGGATTCCGAATATGATGCGCCTCGTCCACAATGACGAGATCAAAACGTGGCGGCGGATCCAAATTCATGAGTCCTTTTTTCCGCTTTCGCCTGCTGTCCGGGAGTGTCCCGTAAAGAAGAACTTCGTCGAACAAGGAATAGGAAACTATTGATCTTTGATATTGTTCAGGCCATACGCCCTCCAGATCCATCTCATTTATGCAGTATCTTAAGGATGCACTGTCAAGATGTGTAAAACGCTCCTCGAAACGCTTCATCTCATTGATCCACTTTTGCTCAGTCACCAATGGCCGAGGGCATATGATGAGAACGGATCGGATATCACGCCTTGCCTGCAATTCACGGAGTATAAGTCCAGCTTCTATGGTTTTGCCCACGCCGACACCGTCAGCAATTAACAATCGTGGGCGTTCAGACCTTATAAATCTTAATACTGGTCTAAATTGGTAAGGGATGAAATCAATACGAGCTGCATTGAGTGAATAGAGCGTGGATAAACCTGGATATCTGATCTGCAATGCAGTGAGATAAGCATGAAACTGCTCGCAAGGAATAACCTCCGCAGTGTCATCTTTGATAACTTCAGCCTGTATCTGTGACGCATAGAATGTCTTGAAATCACCACCCACGAAAATCTTGAAGCGGTTCTCTGGTTTACCGGGCAAAACGGCATTTACGGCTCCTCGGATAGATGGGTCTGACTTTACGGAAACAATCTGCCCCGGTTGAAACTCGACACCATTCGAGACCTTACCAGAGGTCTCTTTTTCTTTAGCGAGGAGTTTCTTTTTGTATGATCTGACCTCCTCAATCAAATCCTCATTTGCATCAATGACAACACAAAAGCGCTGAACTGTGTCCACATCGCGGTACAAATCTTCAACAGGAACTTCTTTGGTGCTTATATGTGCCCAGCGGTTACGAACTGTTTGCAGCTCTTTAACAAAGTGCCGGGATTCTGATGTCAAATCTTGCTTGGTTGATATCTGGAACCAGTTTTGATCTAACACCCTAAGTAATGCAGCAAGATCCAATGAAGTAAGGGCATTTTCTTTTTGCTGCTTTATGCGCCGCTGTTGCTGATAGGATAGATACTTAACGACAGCTTGATTCCACCAATCCTCAACGATAGTGGGCAGAATTCGTTCAAGATATGCCGCTAGACTGACCGTGACTTTCTGAAGTAAATTGTCCACGTTGTGCTCCCCTGACTTGACGACTGCAATTAAAAACGAAGCCTATAGACAATCACCACATTCTTTCTAATGGCGTGTCACTC
>CAYWHV010000403.1:0-2732 GCA_964458045.1 uncultured Methanospirillum sp. | reverse complement strand
TATACATACAATCATACCAGATAATCACTACACATATGTGCAATAAATCTTCCCAGATACCAATACAAAAATTTGAACCTCATGACATAAATACGTCATTCCGGATTGCCATATGGATGGAATACCGGACACCATATTCAAAAAAATTGATAATCATGTGGATTCTATCCGAGCGAGCAGCGTGTCAATAATAGTATCTATTGATCTCCAGGCCGGGCTCTCCTTTACTTTCCCTACGAATGCCCATCCCTCATCACCGGATCGACGAATATCTATATCCAACGGGATTCCCCCCAGATACGGAACGCCCATCTCCCGGGCAATCTCTTCTCCCCCTCCTTTTCCAAAGATGTCCACCGCTTCTCCACAGGAAGGACAGATATACCCGCTCATGTTTTCAACAACACCAAGAACTTCCATGCCTAAATCCCTGCTGAACGTAATGGCCTTTGATGAATCAAGGGTTGATACCGCCTGAGGGGAGGTGACTATTATTGTTCCGGTGATGTTTGGTGCAATCTGGGCGATCGTAAGGGCCTCATCGCCGGTTCCCGGAGGGAGATCCACAATAAGATAATCAAGAGGTTCCCAGGCTGTGTCCACTAAAAACTGGCGTATGGCGTTCGATTTCATGGGCCCCCGCCAGATAACAGGAGAGTTTCTGTGAGGAAGGAGAAATGCCATGGATACAACCTGAAGTTTTTCAGATACCCGTACCGGCACAATTTTATTGTTTTCGGAAAGTAACTGATGATCTTCTAATCCCAGCATCTTTGGAACATTCGGACCATGAATATCCAGGTCCAAAAGGCCTACCTGTTTGCCTCGTATCGCAAGGGCGTTTGCAATATTTACTGAAACGGTGGATTTCCCTACTCCACCCTTTCCTGAGAGAACGAGAATTACGTGACTGGCGTCAATTTGTGCACGCTCCGGCAGATTTTTTTCTGGTTCAGATTGCATTGGAGTTACCTAAAAAATGAGAAAGATTCGCTTATTCAGAGGTCACATCTACAGAAATATCAGCGTCGATAAGAATGTCAAAGTGCATCTTATCAAGCCAGCCTGCCTTTTCAAACATGTGCATAAAGCAGATCCCAATGGCTCCTGCTCCTTTCCATTTGTTCATCACAGCCGCAACATCATCTGCAGTGACCGGCATATTTGGCATGGCCAGCCCACCCATGATGACAAGGACGGCGGGATTTTTCGGCGGGTAGGCCTCTGATGCCTGAAACCCGACATCTGGTTTCATTGTCAGCTTGTGGGCTTTTTCCTCTCCGGTGTAGGGCACAAAGATACAGGTCAGGGGAAGTGACCGGATGGCAAAGCAGAGTAATTCCACAAATGGTGTGCAGGTACCGGGCACCCCGTAGAATACAATCTCTGATCCTGCGGGAAGTGACCATTTTTCAATATATTCTTTAAAGGGTCTCAGGATACCCGGAACCCCCTGATATGTTGTCTGTCCCATAACGCTACCTCATCCCTGCCTATTCATACAGAGATATTGTATGTATATAGTGTCAGGGTTATTCTAATATATTTCTCAGCGTATGAGTAATATTATACTCCTGCAGCTACAAAAACCAGGAACGACATCGAACTGATTTATAAGCGAAAAATCAAACAATCTTACGAACATGAAAAACCGGATATCGAATGTGATGGTCGGTGCTCCCGGCCTGTATACCTATGGAGCGATGCGAATAGGAGGAATAATTCGAGATGCCGGATTTCGTCCACACATTACCCGCGATATTTCGCAATTACATGGAGATCAGGTTTTTCTGAGCCTGTACAGTACGCTTCATCTGCTGGATCCAGCGGTAAAAGAGGTTGCCTCACGTATTCAGCAGAAAGGGGGGGAGTGCATCATCGGTGGTCCGGTCTCTTCAGGGCCGGAGATGGTCCTTGGAGAACTGCATCCTGACCTCGTTGTCTGTGGTGAAGGGGAAGAGGCTGTCAGATGCATTCTTGATCGGACAGGTGATCAGACAGACCATGCTGATTGTCCGAATTGTGCGTACATTGAAGATGGTCGGGTCATAAAAACCGAACAGAGACGGACTCAGGATCTCTCCTTCCCGCTCCCCCTCATACCGGATGATATCGCAGCCCAGGATATCAGGGGCGCCCAGACCTATATTGAAACCCATCGGGGATGCTTTGGCCGGTGCGGGTTCTGTCAGGTGCCACGGGTTTTTGGCAGACGGATACGGAGCAGGGAACTTGATGAGATCCTGAAGGAAGTCAGGGCATTTCAGAAGAAAGGGGTCAGAAGGCTTGCCCTTATTGGAGGTACCGGATCATTATACCGGTCAAAGGATGGTGAAGTCAATTCCGATGCATTCATCAGCCTCCTTGAGGGGATTTCTTCAATCATGGGCCCCAAAAATGTTTCGTGTCCGGATATCCGGGCTGACTGCCTTACCGATGAAGTGCTTGAAGCAGTCAGGGCACATACAATCGGATGGATCTTTTTCGGCATCGAATCAGGCAGTGAAAAGATGCTTAACCTGATGCAAAAGGGCATCCCCATTGACACGGTCCGGGATGCCGTTGAACAATGCAGGCAATATGGAGTAAAACCTGCAGGAAGTTTCATCATCGGGTATCCGGGAGAAGAGGAAGAAGATTTTCAGGCAACAAAGGATCTGATGGAGGAACTTTCTCTGGATGATGTGTTTATCTCCATTGCTGAACCAATCCCCAATACTCCGTTGGCAGAA
>CAYWHV010000402.1:0-2733 GCA_964458045.1 uncultured Methanospirillum sp. | reverse complement strand
TATACCCCAGAAAGTCCCCTATGGCCCCGCAAGGGGTCTGGATAACCCCCATTCCGGAAAAGCAACTATCCGGGTCGGGGAAACGGATGTGGACCTCAGGGTGCAGGTTGGAACATTCCTTCTCGAACTGGAAACACGGGATATCGTTTCGCAAGTCGAAGAGGCCTGTAAGGAAGTCTTCACGAATTTTTCGTTCTCGGTCAAGGAAGGAAGATTCATGAGATCTACACCGACGCAGGTTGACTATGCGAAGTACGGCCCGAACGCGAACGAAATTATGTTAGGTCTGGTCGATCCCAAAAATAAAACCGGACCGACACTCCTTCAGGGTAACAGATAATGCCAATTGGACGGGTAACACAGGTTGTTGACTGCCGCGAAAGTGCGGGCATGGGAAAAGGAGGGGCCCTTGCCCAAAGGGGGACTATCTCCGAATGCCGATATCCTGACGTCATCATCGTAGGGATGTCCCCCGGTCGCCGCCATGTCACAAAGCCGGTCTGTGATATCACGTCCGCCCTGCGGGCACAGGGGGTTGAATATAGTATCAGCACCATGATTCTCAACGCGGGCTCCGGGATCCCCCCTGATGCCCCAAAGAGTGCCGGTCATGTGCTGGGAGCATATTTCGGCCTGAACGAGAAGGAAATAATCCAAATTACCCGCCATAAAATTGCGGTACTACATCATGGAAATGTCAGATCACATATCGTCCATAAAGTCCGGTCTATTTTAAAAGACTGTGATATTCCGGCGGTTGTGGTCTGTCAGGCTCCTGTTGATTACGAGGATTTTGCAAAGGAAGGGGTGAAAACGGCGTTTGTGATGCCAACTGAAGAGAATGTCCGGACAAAAGGGACAGTAATGGCGATTGTAAGTGGCATCACGAGGGGTCAGACCCCGTCTCGTGAGAAGATCAGCGAAGTCATTCACGAAGTCATGAAACTTATGAAAACTTCAGATTTGGAGAGATAAAGATATGGCATATACTCCACAGTATGGTCCGGGCCAGTCTGTTGTCGCCGAAAACCGGCGCAAGCAGATGAACCCAAATGTAAAGCTCGAAAAAATTCGTAACGTCACCGATGAAGATATCGTCCTCATTCTCGGACACCGTGCCCCAGGTCAGGCATACCCGACAGCTCACCCGCCACTGGCAGAACAGGGCGAGCCGGACTGCCCAATCAGAAAGATTGTCACCCCAACCGATGGAGCAAAGGCCGGAGACCGTGTCCGTTATATCCAGTTCGCAGATTCTGTGTATAATGCACCTTCCCAGCCATACCAGAGAACCTACACCGAATGTTACCGCTACCGTGGTATCGACCCAGGAACTCTGTCCGGCCGTCAGATCGTTGAATGCCGTGAGCGTGACCTTGAAAAGATCTCCGCTGACCTCATCAACACGAATCTCTTCGACCCAGCAACCATTGGTATCCGTGGTGCAACCGTGCACGGTCACTCACTCCGTCTTGCAGAAGATGGTATGATGTTCGACATGCTGCAGCGGTGTATCCTCGAAGGCGGTACTGTCAAGTACGTCAAGGACCAGATTGGTACTCCACTCGACAAGAAGGTCGATGTCGGCAAGCCAATGGACGCTGCCTGGCTCAAGGCAAACACTACCATGTTCCACTCACTCGTTGGTACCTCTTACCGGAGCGACGCCGAGTACATTGAATATATCCAGCGGATCCACTCCCTGAGAACAAAATACGGTTTCATGCCGGTGGAGTAAGGAGGTACTAAATATGGCAAAAATAGAGAGAGCACAGAAACTTTTCCTCAAAGCACTGAAGACCAAATTCGAGGGAGACGTTGCAGACACCAAGACCGGTTTTTACAACTTCGGAGACCTGAAGCAGTCCCCAAGAAAGAAAGAATTCATTGAGGCATCCAAGAAGGCAGAACTCCGTCGTGGATTGTCCATGTATGACCCATACCGCTGCCACCTTGGTGGTCTGCCAATGGGTCAGCGTCAGCTCATGACCTACGAAGTTTCCGGAACCGGAACCTTTGTAGAGGGTGATGACCTGCACTTTGTCAACAACCCGGCAATGCAGCAGATGTGGGATGATATCCGTCGTACCATCATCGTCAACATGGACCTTGCACACAGCACACTCCAGAAGCGTCTTGGCAAGGAAATCACCCCTGAGACCATCAACGAGTACCTGCACATCTTAAACCATGCAATGCCCGGTGGTGCAGTCGTTCAGGAACACATGGTTGAGACTCACCCAAGTGTGGTCGATGACTGTTACTGTAAAGTCTTTACCGGAGATTCCGAACTTGCAGACCAGCTCGAGAAGCAGTTTGTCCTCGATGTCAACAAGCTCTTCCCCGCAAAGCAGGCAGAGCAGCTGAATGAAGCAGTCGGCAAGTCCCTCTGGCAGGCAATCCACATCCCGACCATCGTCTATCCGGAAATCCCGGCCATGCAGGCAAGCGCCATCTTCGAGGCTGTGCTGGAGCTCGTGGACGAGGGAGTCGATATCCATCCGGAGATAATGGTGCCCCTGGTCGGCCTTGAAACTGAGATGAACTTCTTCAGGAAGCAGGTCGACGATATAGCCAAAGACTACATGGAAAAAACCGGAAAGAAGTTCAACTACAAAGTGGGAACCATGATTGAAATACCCAGGGCCGCCTTTGTGGCGGACCACATCGCCAAGTGCGCCGAATTTTTTAGCTTCGGCACCAACGACCTCACCCAGACAGCCTTTGGGTTCT
>CAYWHV010000401.1:0-2734 GCA_964458045.1 uncultured Methanospirillum sp. | reverse complement strand
GCTGTGTCTGGTTTATGTGTGTGTTATTTACGAGTCCATAGGCACTTGATGGTGGCGTGATGAAATCCTCAGTATCCAGCGTCCAGTTCCCGTGAATTGTCCAGTTGTTCAATGTATCGAACGAATCACGCCAAATTGGGTCTGGTTTATAGAGATTGTGTTTGGCAGAGTAGATATCTGCTCCTGGTGCCCCGATATCAACTGATACTTTTCCGAAATTCGAAAAAGAAGCCAGATCGTCCTGAGCATTTGTAGCTGCCACAGTTATCATATTTTCAAGATCATATGCTGCCGGATACCGGGGCTCAATATCAATATCAAGTTCGCTATTACCTGCTGCACAGATAAAGAGGCCATCTATTCCGGCCATAACTTCATATTCAGCCTGGCTTGGTTCCGGCCCTCCGTAGGAACATGAAAAAATCCTGGCTCCGTTCTGTTCAGCCCACAATAGTCCTTCTATCTCATCTGATACTGATCCGGTCCCGAAACTGTTCAGGAACCTGATCGGGAGGATGGTTGCATTCCAGTTCACCCCTGAACCACCTATCCCGTTATCTCCGACAGCTCCGATGATTCCGGCACAATGGGTCCCATGTGAAGCAAGATCCATGGGTTCTAATGACCCGGTGATCGCATCGTATCCATGAGTTCCGGTCTGTGGATTTGTCCAGATATTGTCTGCCAGATCTTCATGGAGATAATCAACACCTGAATCAATGACGGCAATGATGACATCGGAGTTTACTGTTGTATTCCATGCCGATGCCGCATGAATATCAGCTCCCAGAACTCCTGGTGCCTTATCTTCTTTATATACCTGTCCGGTATTCACAAGACCCCATTGTCTCCAGAGATCCGGATCATCAGGAATGACTGATAATGTCCGGTAATAATCAGGTTCTGCATATTGAATGCCGGATTTTGCTGAATAGTATGCGACCCCGTCATTCACGCTCATTCCATCAGGAAGAGCGATCAGTTGGAGACCTGCAGCCCCTTCTGCTGAATAGTCCTCTAAAACTCTGGCACCAATGGTTGCATGGGCAGAAGATAGAACTGATGCTATCTCTTCCGCTGGGCTATCTGCTGCCCGGACAAGGAGAACTCCTGGTCTGTAGGAATCATGGAGATCCTGGGGGTTTACATCATCGACATTAAAAGGCAATACCGGAGTTGCCGTTCCAGCCTGTATGAAAAAAGCAAGAAGGAGAACCAGCACAAAAACCTTTGAAAGAAAATGTTCTATCCATCCAATCCCATCTTTCATCGTATGATCACCTGATACTAGGAGATTATGCGGCCCCTTATATGTATGTGACGTTTCAGAGATTATTCTGGGATTTTGAAGTACGGGCATAGAATATGTATGCGAAGTCTGGTAATTATCATAAAACGGATTCATACCAGAGAGTTTTTGAATGATGAGTGGACAGGGGAAACCGAAAATAGATATCTCTATCTGACAGATCTCATCTTATGAAGATTCTGCTGCTGATTGCTTTTGGCCTTCTTTTCCTCATGGTCCCTGTAGCAGCAGAATATGGCTCTCTTGAGATTACTGCTGATATTCCGTCGGTTCCTGTGTATATTGATAATGTGTATGCAGGGTTATCACCGGTTAGTGTGTCGGAGATTTCGGAGGGGTATCACCTAGTCCAGGCGTCTCCGGAGGGATTCTTCTCTCAGACGCAGAATATCTCTGTAGAGGCCAATGAATTAACATCTCTCTCCTTCTCTTTTCTGAACACTGACCAGATGCAGATGCCGGCGCTCGTCCGGATCGGTGAATGTGTCGGAACACCCGAGCCCTCTGATCTGGATGGAACTGCATATAATCTCCTTCGTCTGTCTGATGGATCCCTGATGGCGTATTATAGCGGATGGGAAGAAGGAATCATGTGCATGGAGTCTGCTGATGGGATCGCATGGGACCGGCTGAGTGAGCCCTGTCTTGGTGTTCCGACGAGAGGAAGTGTTTTCAGGACAGAACCCTGGGTATTCTCCCTTCCTGACGGGACATATCGGATGGTATTTCGCCAGACCATCGGGCATGAGCATTTCCTGTACTCGGCTACGTCTCAGGATGGCATATCATTCTCCGGAGAGGAACAGATCCTCATTGATGCTGATACCCAGAGCACATCCGGGTATCCTTCTGTTCCGACCGGGATAACCTACGATGACGGGACTATCAGGATGTACTACAGCATCCCCGGTGCCGGGATAAAAAGTGCAATATCTGATGATATGGGAATCTCCTGGAAGAAGGAGGATGGAGTCAGGATCCGCCAGGGGACCGATCCGACGGTTGTAATCCTCCCAGACGGGAGAACAGGTATCTTTTATGTGGATACTACTCCCAAATCGAAAGGTCAGCGGATATTTTTCTCAGTCTCTGAAGATGGTCTTGATTTCTCAGGGTCAACTCTCGTGCAGGTGCTTGAAACGACGGAGCCCGGCGTATGGCTGATGGACCCTGAAATCATCAGGGAAGATGATACAACCTACCTGTACTTCTCAGTCATGGGAATAGAAGGGATGCAGAATCATATCCTGCCAGGAACACTTCGGAGTGTTATTGATATTGGATGTCTGAGCGGGCAGGCATCATAGACGACGAAAAAGTTATTCTTTTTTTTAAAAAATCATCACATCAAAAAGTGGACCCGGCGGGATTTGAACCCGCGGCCTCTGCGTTGCGAACACAGCGATCTCCCACTGATCTACGAGC
>CAYWHV010000400.1:0-2752 GCA_964458045.1 uncultured Methanospirillum sp. | reverse complement strand
TCCTTGGTTCTGACTTTGACAGATTTCCGAAGACGCTCCACGATCGGACGGATATCCGTACCGGAGGGGATCGGCTGCGGCATTCTGCCACGGGGACCAAGTCTTGGACCCAGCCATCTTCCGACAAGACTCATTACCTGCGTTTCTGCAAGGAAAAACTGATGCTCGGTTGCAACTTTACGTGCTTCACGAGGGGCACCACCAAGGCGTTCGATTTCTTCCTGTCCCATGATGAGTTCAACGCCGGATTCTCGTGCCTGAGTGACAATGTCACCAGAACCAAGAACGGCAATCTTGACTACCCGTCCATTCCCGTGGGGAAGGAGGATGGTCTCATCAATACGGTTTTTCGGCTGAGACATGTCGATATTTTTCAAATTAATGGTCATATCGACACTCTCTGTGAATTTCCGTTCAGGCGCCTGTTCTTTTGCCTTTTTCAATGCGTCAATTAGGACGCTTTTCTCTACCATCAGGTTCCTCCATAGTGATGCGACCGTGCGAAATTCCACGATCTTCTATGGTTACTTATCGATTCTATCCCACGAGAACTGCGTCATGAGTGCCCGAATCTATCTCTTTGAGCATATCTTTGGGCGTTTTGCCAGAAACCGTGATGCCAAGCGATACGCACGTACCGACTACTTCCTTGACCGCATTCTTGAGGTCATAGGAAAGCATGTCATCAAGTTTCATTTTGGCAATCGTGACAGCAGCCTCAAGCGGCACGTCCCCGACGATATTGGTATTCGGCTCTCCTGAGCCTTTTTCAACGCCTGCTTCTTTCATGATGAGTGCTGTCGTGGGCGGAATACCGACCGAGATGGTGAAGTTCTTCTTATCATCCACCTCTACACGGACAGGGACCTGCATACCGTTGAAGGATGCAGTCTTTTTGTTAATCTCATCAACAACAGCTTTGACGTTGATACCAAGGGGACCCAGCGCCGGACCGAGTGGCGGGCCAGCAGTGGCTTTGCCACCGGGTACTAGTACCTCGACTACTTCTGCCATTGTGTATCACCAGTCAGGACAGTAATGTCCATCTGGGTTCATTAAGGTTGGAAGGATAGATAAAAAAGAATATGTCCCGGCAGGTGCCGGAGCTGCCTTATGAGTCGTCCTCACCACGGTCAATGACCCTGACATGGTCACCCCGTACCGTGATGGGAATTGGCAGAACACTTTCGTACAGTTCGACGGTAATCTCCTCTTTTGAGGCGTCAACACGCTTGACTACCGCTTTTTCTCCCTTGAACGGACCGTTGATAAGCTCAACGATTGTCCCTTCGTCAATGCCACTGACTGCCGGTTTTGGTACCAGGTAGTGACCGACCTCTTCCAGAGTGGTTACTCCGGGAAGCACGATGCGCGCACTGGGAACATGTTCCATCAGTTCCTGGACCCTGGCAATCGGTTCGTCGGTCTCTACCAGAACATATCCTTTCAGTTCGTCAGGGACAATAACTGACATAACCCGGATATCATTATCCGCGTCCCGCACCGCCTTGTCGATATTGTCTGCGACCGACCGTTCTGCCCGGTTTGTGGTCTTTACCGCGAAAATGCGGGTAAGACGGTGTTCATTCTCCATACGAATCAGGCCGGAAGTACGAGGAAGAGTTCGTAGATTGCAAACCCGATAATTCCAATCAGTACGACACCTGCCGCAGCGACGAGTGCTATTTTTGTATACTCATCCCGTGATGGAAAGCGGGCCAGTTTGAGGATACGCATGTATTTGCGGAAGAGTTCCTCGTTTAAATTGATGTCAAGTTTGGGGATTTCCATGTATATCACTTCAGAAAATCAATCTCAAAGTGTCTCTGAAATTTCGGGTTATTTTTTTCATTCCTACCATATATTTGTGGCGACCGAACGCCGGTCAGGATAAGAAGGGTCCGTATGGTGTTCTGCATCGTCGGATCAATCTGTGCTCCCCATATAATCCGTGCATCCGGGTCAATCAGGGCATAGACCTCCTCCACAACACCCTCAGCTTCAGCCATGGTCATGTCAGGACCGCCGGTCACATTGACAAGAGCAGAGGTAGCGCAGGAAATATCAATGTCCAGCAGGGGCGATCTGATGGCCTTGCGCACCGAATCCGCAGACTTGTCCTGGGCATCACTCTCACCCATACCGATCATGGCAACTCCTCCTTTCTCCATGATGGCCCGCACATCGGCAAAGTCAAGGTTTACAAGACCGGGAACGGTAATGAGTTCGGTGATCCCTTTCACTGCCCGCATCAGGACCTCATCGGCAACTTTAAATGCGGCATAGAGGGGTAATTTCGGAACAACCTCAATGAGCCGGTCATTGGGAACGACAATGACGGTATCAGCAACATCACGAAGGCGCTCAAGACCTGCCTCAGCATTCTCCATCCTGATAGCGCCTTCAGAAGAGAAGGGAAGGGTCACTATTGCTATGGTCAGGGCACCTTCTTCATGGGCTGCCCGAGCAACCACCGGAGCACATCCGGTCCCGGTCCCCCCGCCAAGACCTGCAGTGATAAAGACCATGTCAGAGTCTTCAACAGCCCGGCGGATGTCATGTTCACTCTCAAGTGCTGCTTCTTCCCCGACCTGCGGATAGGATCCTGCCCCAAGGCCCCGTGTCCGCTGTCGTCCGATAAGAATCCGTTGATCTGCCTTGACGGTTGCAAGATGCATGGCATCGGTATTGATGGCATACAGGGTGGTTCCTGCAATCCCCTCATCCTTCATCCGGGTGATAGTGTTTGACC
>CAYWHV010000399.1:0-2753 GCA_964458045.1 uncultured Methanospirillum sp. | reverse complement strand
ACTCAATGATATCCGGTTCCAGGCCGGAGATGTCCTTTTGCTACAGGGGACCGAAGGAGCACTTCGGGAAGCTATCAAAATTCTCGGATGTTTCCCCCTTGCGGAACGGGGACTAAAAATTGGAGAGCCAAAGAGGATCATCGAATCCGTCGGCATCTTTGCCGGTGCAATCGTAATTGCAGCACTCGGGATTGTTCCGGTTCAGGTCATCTTCACTCTTGCTGCACTGCTAATGGTACTCATCTCCCTTGTTCCGGTCAGGGAGATTTATGAGAGTATTGACTGGCCGGTGATCATCCTGCTTGGTGCATTTATTCCGGTTGGTCAGGCCATGGAGGAAACCGGGGGAGCAGAACTGATTGCATCGACGTTGTTATCATTTCAGAATCTTCTCTCTCCGGTTATTCTGCTTACGATTATCCTCATCGTGACCATGCTGCTTTCAGCACTTATTAATAATGCCGCAACTGCTGTCCTGATGGCTCCGATATCATTCAGTATTGCAACCGGTCTTGGGGTTTCGCCGGATCCCTTCCTGATGGCTATCGTGGTTGGAGCTTCCAGTGCTTTTCTGACTCCGGTGGGTCATCAGTCGAATGCTTTGGTGATGGGTCCGGCCGGGTTGAAATTTGGGGATTATTGGAAACTTGGGCTACCACTTGAGATAGTGATGGTTATTGTAACGATACCGGTGATACTTCATTTCTGGCCGATGTGAAGGGTATTAAGAGATCCTTATTTATTTCAGGCAGATAAGAAAAAAATAACTGAAATTTATCATTCGATCGGTGTTGTAATCCTATCAGTCCTATTAAGGACAAGTATAGTTTCAGGCTGGTAATTCGATCTCACCTGCAGCAAGCGGACGGACACAGATTGTTCCGGCATGAACATCCTGCATAACTTTATCGATTTTTTCTGAGGTCTCATATGAAAACCACGCCTCCCCACATCGTTCGCATACAAAGGCTGGAATATCTTTTATTACAATTACCTGATCCCTGACATGGGCAATAAATTCCGTTTTTCCTTCTTTCATTGTTCCTTTACAAAACTGGCACAATCCCGGTTTCATTATTTATCTCCTCATTTTATCGTTTATCCATCGATTATCCGGATGATATACTGTAACGATTTTTATGTGATCTTCACAAACTGCAATAACAATGTGTAGCACAGAATCGTGAATATATCCAAGCATCAGAAAGGAGGGACATGGAGTATCGTCATCATAAGTTTCAATGATCTCTCCTTTTGACAGGATAGGGAATATCCTCTGATGAAATGCCACGTTCGAACATCCTGATCCGTGCATGAGCAGAGAAGATGATTGAACGAGTATCAACCAGGATATGAATTCTCTCGAATGTTTTTAGAATGTTATCCTCTGTTAATTCCAGAGTGGAACCGGTCCCGGAATGAGTTGATGTCTGATTGAGTTCCGGAGCGAATGTCATAATATACCCATACTATGGCCGAATATGTAAGAGTCCATTGAACAAATATCCTCTGTTTTCGAATGCCAAAAATATTACTACATTCCTAGATTCATTTTTCACGGAAACCTTCTGGGATCAGTAATTACATCAACAATAACCGGGCATTGCTGATTCATTGCCCATTTTACTGCTTGTTCAAGCACGTCTGGTGTTTCTACCCGGATACCATCACCGCCACAGGATTTGGCATACATCACGAAATCCGGATTATGCAAACTCGTTGCAAAATTGGGATACTGCTCCAGCTGCTGCTCTACCCGTATCATACCCAGTTCATGATTATTGAGAACTATCACAACCATCGGAAGGTTGTATTTTACTGCGGTGACAAAATCTCCCATAGCCATGGCAAATCCCCCGTCACCGGTGATACAAAAGACCGGTTTTTCAGGGTATGCAATTTTTCCCGCAATGGCTCCGGGAAATCCAAATCCCATGGTGGCAAGATAGCCGGACATGACAAATTTCTGACCACGTGTTCTGAAATTTCTGCCAAACCACCATCCATTCTCTCCGACATCTATGGAGATTATCGCATCCGGGGGGATTACTCTGGAGAGAATATCCATAATAAAAGGAGGTCTGATGGGAACAGAGAGATCTTCAGTCTCTTTTCTCCGGGTTTCTTCCCAGGGTTTTTTCACAGCACTGACCTTTTCCTGAGCATGGATATGGGAAGATGAGGGGAGTTTTGACAAAAGTTCTGATATGACCTCCCCGACATCCCCATATACCGGCAGGGTATCCTTTCCTTTCCCCAGACGGAGAGGATCATAATCAATCTGAAGAATCCTGATATGCTCAGGCACCCGGGTCATCTTTGAAAACCCGACACCCAGTGTTATGAGCAGATCTGCCTGCTCAACCATGGTCCGTGCCCCGGATGAGCCGACAGTTCCGAGGATCCCTGCATACATCTTATGGTCATCCGGAAATATCCCTTTTGCACGGAATGTCGAGAGAACTGGAGCGTCAATTCTATCAGCGAACGAGGCAACCAGATCAGAATAGGGACATGCACCCCATCCGGCGAGAATAACCGGATTTGTGGAGGAAGCGATGAGTTCAATGGCTTTTCGTATGGTCTGGGCATCCGGTCTGACGATGAGTGATGGGATGACCCCCCTGATCTCGGTATGTTCAGGAGCAATCTCCTGTTTCTGGATATCATTCGGGACTGAAATCTGTGCAACCCCGCTTCTGACAATGGCATGCTGGACGGCCATGGTCAAAATCTTCACGGTCATCTTTTTG
>CAYWHV010000398.1:0-2757 GCA_964458045.1 uncultured Methanospirillum sp. | reverse complement strand
TAACAATTGAACAAATTTTTCAGTAGTTAATCCTGCATCGAACAATATTGATTTCAAAATTCCTTTACGCCCCGGATCATGTAATGGAACTACAACTCTGGTTGCTGGTGGGCCATCTTTTTTTTGTGTCACATGTACTCCGCGTTGGTGATGGACAAAGTAACCATTTTTACACACTATTTTGATTATTAACTCACCTGATACAACAGGTAATTTCGTACTCATAATCTGACTGAATCAATATCAATAGTTTCAAACAATGCAGGCATGGGAATTTTTTTATTATCTTTATCAAACTTTCTAAATAACAGAGAATTGCTCCTTTCATAATCACCAAGGCATCTTCCCATGTCCCTCCTTCACTACGGCACCCCGGAAGATCCGGACAACTCACTAAATAACCCCCATCATCATCTTCCCTCATCAGAATGGCATACTGCAAATTATATCTCCTATATTGGTTTAATATCGTGAGTTATTTCCGAATGAGTTTATCCTATTCCCAGCCCCATACGAAAAACCAATCAGTGAACCCTTACAAATAATACGTACCTGATCGTTTAGATAACCAATACCACAGAACCCTGGCGATCGTGAGCATCATCTGGAGACCAACAATAATGTCAAACAATTTTCAAATATGACCCTCTCCTTTGAAATTTTAGAAAAAGACATAGCCGGACGAATCGGAAAACTCTCCGGACAAGGCAAGACAGTCAAAACCCCGACCCTGCTCCCGGTTATCAACCCGCACCTGAACCTGATAACCCCCAAAGAGATGCAGGAGATGGGCGTTGAAGCGGTCATCACCAATGCGTACATCTTCTCCCGGTCTGAAGAGTATCGTGAGCGTGCCCTGAGTGATGGTCTTGCAAAGACCCTGGATTTTGACGGCGTCATCATGACCGACTCGGGGTCTTTTCAGCTCTCGGTTTATGGCGAAGTTGAGATTACCAATGCCCAGACCCTTGCATTCCAGCAGGCAATAAAATCCGACATCATCGTCCCGCTCGATATCCCGACACATCCGGACTCTCCACGGGACCAGGTGGAACAGGAGCTCTCGGTTACAATGGACCGGATCATGGAGGCAAAAGATATCGCAGACCATGAGCACCACACCCTTGCCGGACCGGTTCAGGGCGGTCTGTTTCCTGACCTTCGTGAAGAAATCGGGCGAAAGCTCTCCGAGGCAGGATTTCGGTTCTGTCCCATCGGTGCCGTCGTCCCCCTCATGGAGGCCTACCGGTATGCAGAACTTGTAAAGGTCGTGATGGCAGCAAAACGGGGTCTGTCTCCTGCCGTCTGCGTCCATCTCTTTGGAGCAGGTCATCCGTCCATGTTTGCCCTGGCGGTTGCGATGGGGTGTGATCTCTTTGATTCTGCAGCCTACGCCCTCTATGCCAAGGACGGACGGTACATGACCACACACGGGAGTTATCACCTGAACGAACTCTCCTACCTCCCTTGTCCCTGTCCGGTCTGTGTCGGCCATACAGCAAAGGAACTGAACGAATCACCTGACCGGGAGCGACTCCTTGCCCTTCATAATCTGCGGGTCTCCCTTGCCGAGATAAACCGGGTCAGGCAGGCGATCCGTGACGGGGTGCTCTGGGAACTGGTGGATGAGCGATGCCGATCCCATCCCGCCCTGCTCCGGGGATATCGTGCCCTGCTTGGATATAATGAAGAACTCACCGCTCTTGACCGGGAGACAAAACGCCGGTTCTTCTACCGGGGCGATGAGAGCTGCACAAGGACCGAGGTCTTGCGTTATCACCAAATGGTCGGGCGACTGACTGCCGGAGAGCGGACCCTCATCAGCTTCAGCCGGCATATCAAGAAGAAACAGACCGAGGGGTATGACTCCGTATTTTACTTTAAGCCTCCGTTTGGTCCCTTCCCAGCAGAACTGACTGAAACATTTCCTATCGGGCAGAGTGAGATTCCTGATTTTGACGAGGAGATGATTAAAACCGGATGCATTGGTATAGCCCGGCTCATGGAAACAAACCCGGACTCTCATTTCACCGTCAGGTGTCGTCCGGTCTGGAAAGAACTGATACGTCAGATTCTCCCCACCGTGGAGGTGCAGGATGAAGGGAGTTGAGATCCTCAGCCGTGACGGGACCGCCCGGTATGGTCGCCTGACCGTGGACGATACTGTTCTCCTCTTCCCGTCTGCCACTGATACAACCAGGCTCTTTCCTGCCCTGAATACCCGCACTGGAACGAACATCCCGCCAATCGAGGATCCGGAGTTTGTGTCCCGATTCCTTATCCGCGACGGAGAACAACCAATCCCGCTCCATATTCATGCACCAGCCGATATCCATTCAGGAGATACGGTCATCACCCCGAACTGGCATACCCTGCTCTCCCGTCCCCGTGACTTCTGTCAGTTCCTGGATAAACTGAAGGCCACCACACCTCCGGACACCTGCTGGTATCTCCCCGGTGCAGCACTTCCGGAAAATGCAGCCATTCTTGTTCATGCCGGTTTTGACCTCTTTGACTATATCGCAACCGACCTGGCGACGACACAGGGAAAATTCTGTCTCCCTGATGGGCAGTATCCGGAAAAAGTGATGGAGGAATGCCTCTGTTCCTGCCAGGGATGCCTGAGCGGCGATCTCCTTCTGCATAACCGGATTGCACTGGATCAGGAACTGGCCAGAATCGGACGTCGGATCCGTGACGGAACATTCCGTGAGTTTCTTGATGGCAGATGCAGGACAAGACCCGAACTTGTCTCGA
>CAYWHV010000397.1:0-2757 GCA_964458045.1 uncultured Methanospirillum sp. | reverse complement strand
TGGTACGTTTACTAAAAAAGGGGATCCCGGTGAAGATACTATATCCGGATTCCCCTTACCTCAACTTTTTTTCACAAATCGGCTCTCATATTCAGGAAGCAACTATTCGACAGATGTATCATGATTTGGTTGAAATACGAATTCTAAACACAGAGCATAATTTTATACTCGTCGATGGAACCACGTGCATTTTTGAATTAGAGGATCAACGAGATCTTTCCAAACCCTATGTGATGATACGAATACATGATGCCCTCTTAAATTCGCAATTGCGGGAGATTTTTCATAAATTATGGGAGGATGCGACTCCTTTCAAAGATATGGCTGATAAATTATGAATACAGGGACAACGTTACGTTTCAGAGAATAAAAGAAATAGGGTCTAGTGAAGAAGGGCATGGATATATCTCTGGATGCTTTTTAGAGTAAGATTCAGGAATGTTACATCAGGGTTCGCATGGTGTGATAAACAATATTGACTGATAATATTGTTTTGATCTGAAAAAATAATTATTAAAAATATTAGATTTCTGTTTTTTGGGAAAAAAGAGTATTTTTCTTCCACCCTGATTATGACTCTATGAAACCTATCAACATCAGTTCCCGTACAGAGTATAAGCCGATTCAAGTTGAATGGTAATATCCATCCCATCCTGGTCAATGGTATAGACCTTCTGGTAATTCTTATAATTTGGGAGAGTGGCACGGAGATTATACTCCCCAGGTGTCACTTCAAAACTTACCGGAGATGTCCCGGTTAATGTTCCACTCTCTCCCATAAGTATAATTTCTGCACCACTCGGACCAGTATATATCGTTACTTTCAACAATTCACTATCTGATAATATCTCATTCGATGATACATCCGGATAATCAGTCATTGCTTCGATGAGTTTCACATTCAGCGGATTCTCATCAGGGAATTTAATTTCTTCTTTATAGGTCTGGTATTTCAAGAGAGAGAGTTTTACATCATGTGTCCCAGGTCGTAATGTGACGAATGCTGGAGTCACTGTATCATATTTTTTATCATCAATAGTAATTGACGCTCCTTCAGGATCGGTATTAATTCCAACGGTAATGGTGCCATCACCGTTATAATTTGCTTCACCCTGAGGACCATCCATAACGAAATTTAACCAGACCTCATCTCCCAATCCCAGAGTTATCTTTTTTGACTTTGGTGCTGAATCACTGCTCAGAGCAGCAATCGTATAATCACCAGGCGGCAATTTCATGACCAGTGGTGTTAAGTTCCACACAATTTTTCCGTTATATGCAGCATGTGCACCAGTCGGGATAGAATTGACATAGACCGCCCCACCAACGGCTTCCAAAGTAATTTCAAAATTATTTATTACACTGTTAAAAGTGATTGTGTCTTTAAAAGTTTTATATCCGGGTTTTTTTACTTCAAGAGTATATTGTCCAAATTCCAAATCTTTGATGAGGGAGTCAGAATCCCTTTCTTTCAGAATACCATTCAGATAAATCTGGGAATCATCAGGAACGGTCATAACCCTCATAGATCCCCTGGTGCTTGGAACCAAATTCACTTTTAAGGGACTTTCTTCTGGAAATGCAATCTCTTCATTATAGGTATCATAACCATTCAGATTAAGCATAATTTTGTAATTTCCAGGAATCAAACTAATTGTTGCCGGAGTAACCTGCCTGGAATCAGCCCCATTAACAAACACTGCTGCCCCATCTGGTACTGAATAAATTTTTACCGATACTTTTCCTGAATCCGTGATGGAATCAAGATAGGGCGTCCCGGATGGAGTGGGGGAAATTGTACTTATGACCTCTTTTGGATCTAATGTATACCTCACCGTTCGGGATAGCGTTCTGATGTTTACTGTCTTGGTTACTTCTTCATACCCGGTTTTCTTAATCTTGAATGTATATTCACCCATGGGCAAATCAGGAATAACAAGTGTTGTCTTTCCGAGGACAGTACCATCATGGATAACTGTCGCACCTTCAGGATCGGTAATAATTTTTAATTCTCCGGTCATAGCCGAAACTACTGATACACTCATCAGGAAGATACAGACAATACTTATGAGTCTCATAGCTGGTGTCGTCATAGAATCACACACATGCTCTATCAATAATTGAGATGATAAACCTACGGGAAAAGAGATTTTATCCAATTATTCTGATATAACCAAAATTAGAATCAGTCTCGGCTATTATGACCGATTACAAGATTTCCATTTTTTCATCAGAAATTAGGAAGTAAAAAAACTCATATTCTTAAAAATAAAATCGATTAAACATGCGTGTGTATTCCATACGTAAATTACCAATTTGAATCGCGTTCAGAAAATAATAGAAATAGTAATTTAATAATAGGATTTATTCAGATACCGGAATTATCTTATCTTTTATCTGATTTTCAATATTCAGGTTCATCATCTCGATAACATTATTGACAACACCCTGGGTGTGGGTTCTTAATAACTCATCAGTATTGAAAAAATTTCTATCCTCATTGCTAGAGTATTCTGCCCCATGGGTCCGGTATCCAATCCCAAAGGGAGCCAGAATATACCCAAGCTGCTGAAAATTCAAAAAGATATTCATGGCGGTGGTAATCCCTCCATCCTCATGACCGCAAACAAGAATCCCGACTACTTTTCCCTGTGTCAGACCCGGTTTTTTCAGATGATAGAGGTTCTGCATACAGGTTGTCCGGTCCAGGAATGTCTTCAGCCTGGCAGACATGTTGTTCCAGTTAATAGGTGAAGC
>CAYWHV010000396.1:0-2763 GCA_964458045.1 uncultured Methanospirillum sp. | reverse complement strand
GACCATTATGAACGGGAGACACTTCTAGGCAGAGGGGTTATCTGATGCCCTTTGTCGTGATATCCGAACGAAATGCACCGGCTGTTCGGTATGAAAAAGTCGGTTGGCTTTATCCGGGTGACGGCGGGATGATAGAGGTCATCAGGGATGGTATCCGGTTGTGAATCTTCAGAGCAGAGGGCTATTACTTCCTTCATCCTGGATATTGCTTCATCAATAGTGTAACCGTAGGTATGGAATCCTCTGAACTTCGGGCATGAGACAATGATGATGCCATCTTTTTCGATTTCGATGTGGAATGGGACAGGCTAATCACGGTTTTCTTTCATGATCATTCATGATCAAATAGATAAAAATAAATCTCACTTCATAAGCATGTATCATATGAAAAAATTATCGGGCAATTTATTCTTTGTTGTATTATCTATTTTCCTATATTTCACGATTGCAGCATCTTCGGCCAGTTTCATGGGATATCTGGATATTATCCCAGAAAAAATTTTTAAAGGGGATGATATGAGTCTGGGTGCAGTTGAAGTGGGAATGGATTATCTTGTCCAACAGAGGGTTCCTTTTGACAACTGGGTATATCTGAACTTAGGGACGGCCTATCTGAAACAAAAGGATTATGATAATGCTGAAGACGCTTTTTCTAGTGCTCTCGGATTAGATAGAGATAATATTGAAGCTCTTTTAGGACTAGGGTTGATCAAATACTACAAAGGCCAATATCCTTTCGCAGCAACCAAATTTGATGATGTCATCAGAAAAGACGCCAGAAATGTATTGGCATATACGTATAAGGCCGTATCTATGGCAAATGCGGGGAACATGGATGAGGCTATCTCTAATATTGAAAAAGCTACCTCTTTCGGTCCGAAGGAAGCAATAGCCTGGTACTATGCGGCGATAATTTATGCAGAAAACGGAGATATGACCAAGGCATCTTCCTCCCTGCAGAAAGCGAAATCACTAGAACCGAATAATCAATATATCCGTGAATTTGAGAGTGAATTGTCTGGTTCTTCATCCCCGATCTCCTTTGAGACCATGCAGCCTACTGTTGTCGTGACAATTTCCCCGAAAGAAGACATAACACAAACTACAGTCATCAGCACTTTGGAAGATAAAAACCCCATTAATGACTCAATTGGTTCTTCTTCAGGAGTTAATACCATTTCATCAGATTCACAGGATTTTGATCAATTACTTGCTACCGGACAGAACTATCTGAATGAGAACAAGTACGCTAAAGCTGAAGAATATTTAGAAAAGGCCGTCTCAATCGATGATACCAGCGAAAAAGCATGGAAAGGGTACCTATCAGCGATATGGAACCAGGATAAATATGATAAGTTGTTAGAGAAAGCAAAAGAAGCACAGGAAATTCTTCCAGATTTAGCAGAGGTTTACTTTTATGCCGGAAACGCTCTCTATCACAAAGAGAAATATCTGGGAGCCCTGGATGAGCTTGAGCAAGCAATTACAATAAATCCCATGTATCAGGCGGCTCTGAATACCAAGGGACTAATCTTCCTGGACCAGGATCAATATTCTCAAGCAATAGAGATATTTGACCGTATTATCGATATAGATCCAAGTTACAAATACGCCTGGTATAACAAAGGTAGAGCCCTACGTTCTCTAAAAAAATACGATGAAGCAATTGAGGCATTTGATGAGGCCATAAAATTGGATCCCCAGTATAAATATGCCTGGCATAACAAGGGACTGGTTTTAGATAACCTCAAGAAATATCAGGAAGCGGTTGAGGCATTTGACGAGGCAATAAAAATTGATCCAAATTATAAACAGGCTTGGGTTTTTAAAGGGAATGCACTTGATGATTTGGAAAAGTTTGATGATGCCCTGGCTGCGTATAAGCAAGCGGTTACTATTGATCCAGAATATGCATATGCCTGGTATTCACAAGGGAGCATATTGGTAATTTCCTTCCAAAAATTCGACGAAGCAATAAAGGCTTTTGATAAAGCGATTCAACTAGATCCTTCGGATGATAACAGTTGGTCAGGGAAGGGGGTTGCACTTTTGGGTTTAGGAAGAAAGCAGGAAGCACTACAAGCACAGGAAAAGGCGATCTCCCTTGACCCTGATGAGGGGTTGTACTGGTTCCAGAAAGGAATGGTCCTTCAGGAATTAGGTAGAATTGATGAAGCATTTGAAGATTTTGATAAGGCAATTGCTCTTGGTGATACTAAACATGCACCTGCTGCAAAATTAAAGATACAAGATAAAACCGGGGGCGGCAGTGCTGCGTGGTAGTGTCAGTATTTAACTTTAAAAAAACCGGTAAGTCTTCAATATTCTGAACAAAAGGAAATCAAATCCTCTTTTTTATCCTTTTTTGAGGGATGAAATTCATTCTCTGAAAAGCTTCCACTCAATAGAATCGCTTATATTTGATAACTTATCGCTCATTTTTTAGTGTCTTGATATTCTTCTCGAAAATTAACCCTACTTCAGAGTTCTGTTTTCTCTTTATTTGAGCAGTTATAACAGATAGAGGGATACTATCCTCCATAATCATTACAATCCGTATCTTTACATTGAAAATAATTAAAATAATGCCGTGTCTAAAAAAAGTATCAAAATAATATTTTATTATTCTCTCGAAAACCATCGTTTATCTTCTCTACCAAAATATCAAGTTCCATCAGGTCTTCCTGATTTACCGCTCCATTCTTCTCATACGAGCGATACATCCTGAGAGCTGCGTCCATCAAATCCTGTTTTAATAATTTT
>CAYWHV010000395.1:0-2765 GCA_964458045.1 uncultured Methanospirillum sp. | reverse complement strand
TGGGCCGACCTGAAATACGATCACAATAGCGTGCGGATATGATGATGTGATTTTCCAGTATTTTAAGTTTTTAGTGAATATTTGTAGTGCATTTAGAAAAATAATTAAGAACATAATAATAAGCAATCAGTTTCAGATTTTACCTGATTTTAGGCTAATAATATCTGTAACATAGTTTAGTAGTCTTCGAAATATCTGTTTTTCTTTATCATCATTATTGACAGAGGATGGAGGATTTTTACCAAAACTGTAAAATATCCCAAAACCCAGACATCATCCTTTAATAATTACAATAACCAATATTTCAGGTAAGGGCTTAACAAATGAATTTTAACGATGCAATGGTAGTAATAACGGGGATACTCTGTTTCCTTGTAGGCATCCTGATGGTCCCCATGATAGATGCATATGCACTTTCCAATTTTGGATTCAATCTTCCTACTGCACTCATCGGAGTCGTCGATTTAATTCTAATCATCGGTATTATTTATTTTCACACCAGTATCGTGCTTTATAATCAGAAAAGAAAAATTAAGAGTATTTCTGAAGGATTCACCAACATTTTCAAAGGTGAAGAACCGGTCAGGGAAGAGAATCAATAATCATTCGGTCAAGTGACTGAATTGACATCTTATCTCCTCCGGTTATCTCAACTCCTTTTTCAGATCGTTTTAGAACTAACCCTGCCATATCTTCCGACCCACAGAGCAGATGTTGTTCAGGGTGAGTACCCCTCTGGATTGAGCAATTTAATTCGATTTGATCTCCGGCAGACACAACCATCGTGAGTCGTTTACTGCCAGGATGTCCTTTCGGGAGAACAACCAAAGGAGCATGATATTCCCTGATAAGTTCAAGAAGAATTATTGCCTGACCAACCGCTCCTCCCTCCGGTGCCGAAACCACAACCAGATCTCCTTCTTCAAGATACTGACAATGTTCATCGCCGCTCGTTTCGATAAAGAGATGAAAAGGGGAGAGAACCCTTCCAATTAGAAGAAAAGACTGCCCACAACGAATACAGAGATAACCTTCCCGGAATTCTGCGATCATGCCGGAACACAGTTATCAGAGCCACAGGTTGGACAGCGGACATTCTTGCCCAGAGTACTAAAACTGCCACCACAGTCTTTACACTTGTAATTCTTCGGTTTTATTCCTTCATCAAAGTCAACATCAACAGGTCCGCCAACGGTGCACATAGACAATTCACCTCGATACCATATCTAGGCATGACCGGCAATAAAATATCTGTTTCAATCCCACAACAGAAAGGGTCTTTTCATACTCCGGTTGTCAACCATACATTCAAATATTCAAAATTCTTAGTCAATCGTATGAAAACCGGAGCTCTCATTCTTATTCTTCTAATCATTGGAATCGGAGTTTTCTGGATATATACCCTATTGGAACCTGGTTCAATCTCCCTCGATTCCTCAAATACCCTTGGATCGGTGGAAGTCAGAAGCTATGAAGGTGAAGACCTGAGTTCATTCCGTGATTTTCGGGAAAATTCTATAAAAGGACCGCAGAAGATTGCAGTTGATGATTACCGGCTGAAGATAACAGGTTTGGTGGAGCGGGAACAATCCCTTTCATATCAGGAGATTCTTAAAAAATTTCCTTCTTACAAAAAAGTTGTGACGCTTTATTGTGTTGAAGGTTGGGATGCTACCATTTTATGGGAAGGAATACTGGTTCGCGACCTCATCAAAGAGGCAGGAGTCACACCGGCTGCTAACACCATTATTTTTTATGCCCATGACGGGTATTCCACATCATTTCCTCTGCCATACATCATGGAAAACCCGATAATTATAGCCCACATGATGAATAATCTGACATTACCAGTCGAACGAGGATATCCTTTTCAACTCGTAGCAGAGGATAAATGGGGATATAAATGGATAAAATGGATTACACGGATAGAACTATCTGACGATCCAGAGTACCGCGGATATTGGGAAAGTCGGGGATTTGGCCAGGATGCAAATCTGAACAAGGGATTTTTTGATTGATATGAACAGACGGGAAATTCATATCCAGGTGGCATATGCCCTGATTGCCTGCACGGTTCTCATGGTTATTACAGGCCTTGGAATCACTGAACCGGGTATTATCACTCCTCTGACCTTTGGGCTCTTTAACAAATTCATTTCTCTCCGGATTCACACTTTTTTATGGGGACCGTTTTGTATCCTGTGTATTCTCCATATCTGGCTGACCCGGAAACAATTAGTAATAAAAAAGTAACGGATAGTAGAATGTGCAGAATTATAGTTCAACCCGGGTAATTACTCCGTGAACTTTATGGGAAGGTAACCGGTAATACTGCACAAATGATGGACAAAGTCTTTTAATGGCGCTGAATATTTTCCAGATGATATTCCGGGTAACAATCTCTTCCATACCATAAAAGATAGTCTTCTCTTCAATTCCGGCATCACGGATTATTCGCATCAGATCAATAATCTGCATATATCCGTAACTGATGGAGAGATGTGACAAGCCAGGCTCTATTGATTTGTCAAAATGCCATGAAAATCCATATGGCTCATCCTTGATATCCAGGGAGATAATCACATTCTCTTCATAAATGATCTCATTATTAAACATCGTACGGGAGATGTATGCCGGCACCTGATCTAATGATCGGGCAAAGAAAAGAGCAGTTCCCCGGAGATGACGGGCGGTCTTGTATGCACGAGTATATTTTTTGATAAACTGGTCATGTCCCATCGGTTTCATGGACCGGTACAGGGTCC
>CAYWHV010000394.1:0-2768 GCA_964458045.1 uncultured Methanospirillum sp. | reverse complement strand
CTTCCTTGAAAAAATAAACAGAATTCACGATAATTCTGACCTTATCCTTCTCTGGGAAAGAGAAGCATCTGATTCTTTAAACAACGCAGATATAAAAACGGCTTTGGCAATTTTCAAAGCTTTTCAGGAAATTACTGAAGCGTTCATGGATTGTATTGTGTTGTATATCAGGGAGAATAACCTGCATCACAGAGATAATTACTTAAATATTGAGCAAATTGACATATTTTCTCCCGACCAGAAACTACTACTCAAGGAGATGAATGAGATTTGGTGCCGGGTCAATCATGAGTATGGTAATTCAGAGATGGTTCCATTGATTACCAGCATATCCCACACCCTTTCAGATATTCCACAGGTAACCAGGACTTTGCAGTTTTGGATAGAGAATAATTAGTTCTGGTCAAGAGTAATATTCAATATTATTTTAATTTCCGCCGAATTTCGGTCCATAAACTCACCAGTGAGAGACTTATCAGATTCAGCGTGGTAGCACTGTACCATAAAATGGCCTCAGTCTGATTCAGATAGACTATCCACCCGGACCATAAGGCAAGACATATGATTGAAAAGGTGATCAGCGTGTCAAATGCAAGGAAAAGGGTTGAAGCATTCAGATATCTTCCTATCTGAGCCAGGGTACAGAATTCAATTTTTCCTTCATGGCCAATTATATCAAATCCAGCCCTGGTAAGATTCATGAGAAGGTCAGCCCCGGCCCAGACAATCAGAATCCATCCTGCATAGATGAAAAAAGGCTGATTGTGTATCTCTGCTGCCCGAATAAACTGGATTCCAAACAGGATTTTAAACAAACAGAACGGAACCCCAATAGTAAGTGACAGGAAAGCCGGCCTGGTAAAAAACGAACTGTTAGAACTTGGTATACTCTCTTCTTCGAAACTCTCACCCATGGCAGACTCCATGTTCTTATGGATATATCCTGCTCATGCTATATGAAGTAATGAGGGGATTATTCCCCTGATTCTTCATACAACCGGGTAAAGTACCGGGATTCAAAGATGGTGAGTAATGGCCAGAGGAATAATGCGATGATTATGCCAATATACGGGGCTTCCATCACCAGATTGATGAGCATCCCCAGGATAAAGGAGATAACATAGATGATGATTAGGGCAATGATGTATGTTCCCCATCCGATCTTTCCGATTGTCTTTAAAATCTCACGGAAATTAAAGACCTCTAAAAATCGGTTCATTCGTGCCATCCTGATGATACCGATGGTGAATAACAGGGTAATGATGATCCCAAGTATGATTGCCACGATTACTCCACCAATGACCGGCATCAGGAGTGGGAGAAAGGCTTCAAAATTCAATTCAGCAGTTTCAGAAGTTATCTGACTGATAAATTCCATAACGACCGGGATAAATGTAATGACAAGAACGATGATCACCGGAATTGAGTAGATAAGTCCTGCAACGAGGTACTTGATCCCGTCGATAAACCGTCTGACCCAGTCATTGCATTCCAGAGGAACAGTACTCCCACGGAATATGTCCATGACATATCCGCCGAGAAGTGGGAATATGATAGTCCAGATTGCTAATAATATCCATCGCTTCCAATTTCCCCATACTGTGTCATGGGTAAATTGTGCAGCATCCATGAGGGCATTTTTGTAATCCATGTTGTATCAGGAGAAGGTTGGAACACGTCGCATATAAGGATATCCTACACGATTCTTATGAAAATACGGGAATTCTCATCATTTCAATCTGCAAACCATTTAATAGGACTATGTACAAGTATTATTCACTATCTTGTAATGCAAGATACCTCAAAACAAAAGGAAGCTGCTAATTAACAAATGTATACCACAAATTTCAGCTCAAATCATTCGAAACCTGACCGGGGGAGGGAATGAACGCGCAATTCAAGAAAGGTGTTCTGGATATGTGTGTCATGGCATTACTCGGACTTCGTGACCGGTACGGATATGAACTGGTTCATGAAATTTCAGAGCGGTTTGAGATATCAGAAGGGAGTATCTACCCGCTCCTTCGTCGTCTCTTAACCGAAGGATATGTCACCACATATCTCCAGGAATCAGATGAAGGACCTGCACGAAAATACTACTCACTGACCAAGCAGGGGATCATGGCCCGTGATGAATTAATCAGGGAATGGAGAGAATTTTCGGCTGCGGTAAGCGATCTCATCGGAGAAATGACCAATGCAGAAGGATGAATATCTGAAAAAATTAGGTCTGGCACTATCAGGAATTTCAGAGACTGAGCGGCAGGACATCCTTGCGGATTATGCCGAGCATTTTGAAATGGGTGCTTTGGACGGGAGAACAGAAGAAGAAATCGCAGAATCACTGGGCGATCCAAAAACTATCGGGCGGGAATACACCGCGGTATCATTAGTGAAACGGGCGGAACATTCTCCATCAGCCGGTGGAATTGGAAGAGCAATCCTGGCTACTATAGGTCTTGGTCTCTTCAATCTCATCGTTGTATTGATTCCCTTCATCTGTATCATCACCATTCTAGCCGTTTTACTGGTAGTCGGATTTTCTCTCTGCTGTGCAGGACCGATTCTCACCGGTGGTGCAGTGCTTGAGATGCTCGGAATTGTTTCGGGAGTCATCTTTTTCTCTGCCCCCGCAGCGATCTTTCTGGGTATTGGAATTACCTGCTTAGGACTATTGATTATCATAGGAGAATTCTGGCTTGCCCGGATATTGTATCGTATCGGAATCAGGTATCTGAAATGGAATATTGCCATTATCCACGGGAGTG
>CAYWHV010000393.1:0-2768 GCA_964458045.1 uncultured Methanospirillum sp. | reverse complement strand
TGGATGGAGAAGAACAAATCAGAGGATCTCCCTGAAGCAAAAAGCCTGGTTGCATCCATGAAAGGGGGGTGTAGTGCAGGTATCCGGGTCGCCAATGTGACCGAGACCGGTGAGGTCTATCCTTGCCAGTTTGCACAAATACCAGAGTTTCGAATCGGTTCAATACGGGAGCATCCCTTTTCAGAACTCTGGAATGATCCTGAAAATCGTGTGCTGAAAATGTTCAGGGAAAAAAAGGAGCATCTGACCGGAAAGTGCCGATCCTGTTCATACCTGGACCTCTGCGGGGGAGGATGCCGGGTCAGGGCATACTGGCAGTCCGGTGATTTTTCTGCAGATGATCCCTTCTGTTTTATTGAGCCGTGAGATCCTGGCTTTTTCTCTGATTTTTACTCTTTTACCTTATCCATCGGGATACCGGCAGCATCAGCAACTCCCTTCCCATAGGCCGGATCAGCCTTCATGCAGTTTCTGATATGCCTGATCTTGATAAATTCTGGGGCATCACCCATGGCACGGGCAGTATTCTCAAACAGAACCTGCTGCTGCTCCTTACTCATGAGGCGGAAGAGTTTTCCTGGCTGGGTGTAGTAATCGGAATCGTCTTCACGGAAATTCCAGTTTCCTGCAGCACCGGATAGTTCAAGCATCGGGTCTTTATACTCCGGCTGTTCCTGCCAGGCCCCAAAACTGTTCGGTTCATATCCGACGGTTGAACCTGCATTCCCATCCACCCGCATCTGGCCATCCCGGTGAGACGCATTTGCCGGTGCATTCTTGGGCCTGTTGACCGGAATCTGGTGATGATTGACCCCAAGCCTGTATCGCTGGGCATCCCCATATGAGAAGAGCCGTCCCTGGAGCATCTTGTCTGGAGAGAAACTGATTCCCGGGACAACTGCAGCCGGGTTGAATGCCGCCTGTTCAACATCCTGGAAGTAGTTTTCGGGATTCCGATTTAGCTCCAGAACGCCGACCTCAATCAGGGGGAAATCCTTTTTAAACCAGACTTTGGTGAGGTCAAACGGATTATAGGGCATATTTTTCGCCTGCTCTTCGGTCATGACCTGGATATACATGGTCCATCGGGGGAACTCACCCCGGTCAATGCTATCAAGCAGGTCACGCTGATTACTCTCCCGGTCCTTTGCAACGATTGCTTCCGCTTCCTCATCGGTCAGGTTTTTAATGCCCTGCTGGGTCTTCAGATGGAATTTTACCCAGACCCGTTCATTTTTGGCATTGATCATGCTGTAGGTGTGACTGCCAAATCCATGCATGTGCCGGTACGAGGCAGGAATTCCCCGATCACTCATGACTATGGTCACCTGGTGCAGGGCTTCAGGCAGATTGCTCCAAAAGTCCCAGTTATTCGTCGCTGAACGCATGTTAGTCCGGGGATCGCGTTTGACCGCTCTGTTCAGGTCAGGGAACTTGTGCGGATCCCGGAGGAAGAAGACCGGAGTATTGTTCCCGACCAGATCCCAGTTCCCCTCTTCGGTGTAGAATTTCATCGCAAATCCACGGATGTCACGCTCGGCATCTGCAGCACCGCGTTCCCCGGCAACGGTTGAGAACCGGACAAATGCTTCAGTCTTTTTTCCTACCTCTGAAAATATTTTCGCCTTTGTGTACCGGGTGATATCGTGGGTAACCGTGAACTCACCAAAGGCACCAGAGCCCTTTGCATGCATGCGCCGTTCAGGAATCACTTCTCTGTCAAAATGGGCCAGTTTCTCTAAGTACCAGACATCCTGCAAAAGCATAGGTCCCCGGGGGCCTGCAGTCATGGCATTCTGATTATCCGGGACCGGTGCACCAGCAGCCGTCGTAAGTTTACTCTTTTTTTCCATTAACATTCACCCTCTCTTTCCTGATTGAGTTAGATAATCTGACTTATACTCTTCTGGAATAGATAGCTTTCCTTTTATCCCGAACCATAGTTCATGATGGTTCTTTTTTGGGATATCAGGATGAGGATGGGGAGAAGAACGTGAGGAAGAGGCATTTGTAAGATGGCCATTGGAATATGATAGCAGGTTTTGATGCATAACCGGGGATTCCAGTGTATTCAATAAAAAAAAGGCAGGTCGGTTTTGAAAAGAAAAATGAGATAAAATGAAAAAATAATGCAGTATATCAACTCGAAAATAATAGTTTATAGGTATGATCGATCAGTACCCCACTGCTTTTCGTACCGATCCACAACCCTCGTTTGATCTCATCACAAAAACCTGGTTTCCCGGTTTTTCAAACCATGTGCTCTTTGATAGTCTTGACGATGATGAGCAGGAATATGCAGAGCAAATATTACTGGATTTTACCGGTTTTATCCTTTATTACCAGGATTGCGTTCCGGCGGACTGGTCACCGTCCGTCATCGAGCACTGTCTTTTAAAGGATTTTCCCCGGAGTCTTGCCCGGACCGAAGAGTATGAATACGCCATCTTCAATGTTCTTCTCAATTTTTTTGCATATCTCAAGGAAGAAAACCTTCTTCCAGGTGCAGATGACCTCTTCAGTCATCTCTTTTCCATAGAAGATGAGTTAGAGGAGGAAATGGAAGATACTGAACAGTATAGCCCAAGGAAAGCACTCATCCTCTCCTCAATTCATGAGGGAATCCAGGAAGATGATTATGATGCCATGCTCAAGTACTTTAAACAGGTCGGATCTCGTGAACTGACAGATATTGATTCAGACACGGTAGAAATTGTAAATAATATTATGGGAACATGGGTTCTGCCTTTTTCCGATTCATGGTATAT
>CAYWHV010000392.1:0-2778 GCA_964458045.1 uncultured Methanospirillum sp. | reverse complement strand
AGACCGCATCCATCTGAACCACGGTCCCGTTCCGGGTTGAATTATAGGTCATGTTAAACGGCGGTTCGGAGGGAATGACCGGATCAAAAGTCTGGAATCCGACGAGTTCCATCTGATCTTCAGATATCTGAATCTCCATGGTTCCGGTCATATTTTTGTTCGTAACCAGACGAGTTTTATTATCTGATACCATCCCGGTTAGTTCCATGGGGAAAAATGATTCTCCATCTAACGGAATTCCGGTTAGCACCATGTTAGAACCTTCCTGAGCAATAGTGAATGTATAATTGGCATCTGTCCAGACTCCAATAAAATCATTTTCTGAGGTCTCATCATCCGCTGCTGTTATGGTCAAGACCAGGAACAGAGTCACAATCAGAAATAATCCGGCAATAGAAGTGAGTTTCATATGAAATAGAACACCTGTCTGAGTAGATGCGGAGTTGAAATACTTTAACTATTCCATTGAGAACAGTGATTAGTTTTTATCAGGTCTATCGATTATCCAGACAATAATCTGCCCCATTTCTCTATCATGGCCATATACTCCATTAACTTTGACATCTTACCAGAGATGTGATGTCCATGTTATTGATCAAGGCATGTGCATGTGCAATTGTGGATACCCTTTTTACCAGTAAAGCAGTAATTCCATTACATGAAAAATCTGATACTATTCTGCTTTTTCCTCTTTTCTCTCATGATCATGGGGTTATCAACAGTGACTGCAGGAAGCAATACAAAGCCTTTTTCTGCACAGGATCTTGTCACCTTCCATCGGATTGAAGGAATATCCACATCTCCCGATGGAAAATGGATCGTATTCCCCTTACGCATCCCGAATCTGACATCAGATAAAGGTGAGACAAACCTCTGGCTCATGCAGGCAGACGGTCAGCTCCTTCATCAGATAACATTCCAGCCCGGTTCAGACTCATCTCCCTGCTGGTCACCGGATAGTGCCACACTCTATTATGTAAAAGCCCTGTCAGAGAGTTCACAGGTATGGAAGATGGATATCGCAACTGAACAATCCGTTCGAATAACCAATGAACCACGTGATATCTCAAATCTGAAGATATCCCCTGATGGAAAAAACCTGGCGTTTTCTATGGAAGTCTTCCCAGGAACAACCAGATCTGAAACAGTGCAGCGGGATGAGATGGTTGCTGAGGAAAAATCCTCCGGGAGAATATATGATTCATTACCGATTCGGCACTGGGATACCTGGACCAGTGGGAAGCGGAATCATGTTTTTGTGATGCCGGCTCGTGGAGGAACACCGGTTGATATCATGAATGCAATGGATGCAGACTGTCCTTCAAAACCATTTGGCGGGAGAGAAGAGTTTACCTTTACCCCTGACAGTAAGGGGATTGTCTTTTCAGCTGCAGATAATGGAAGGGAAGAGGCCTGGAGTACAAATCATGACCTGTTCCTTGCCCCAGCTGATGGAAGCACCCCTCCGGAAAACCTGACCTCATCAAACCCGGCATGGGATAATCAGCCGGTTTTCTCTCCTGATGGGAAGACTCTGGCATACCTGGCACAAAAACGACCAGGACATGAAGCGGACCGGTTCCATGTGATGCTCAAATCCTGGCCTGACGGAGAAGAGAGAGAAATTGTTCCTGACTGGGACCGCTCTCCTGCAACTCTGACCTGGTCACCAGATGGAACATATCTCTACGCGGTTGCGTTAAACAAAGGGTATAACTCCCTGTTTGCGATAGACCCGGTGCATGAAACGATAAAGACACTCATGTCAGTTGGGGATATTGAGTACATTGATTCGACTAGTGAATCAGTGGTATTCAGCCTTTCAAACCTTGATACTCCCGCTGATATATTTCTCATCGACAGAGAGAGCCTGGTAAAGAAAAGACTTACTGAAGTGAACAAAGACCATCTGAAACAGGTCCGGATGGGTTCTTTTGAGCAGTTCTCATTCCAGGGATGGAACAATGAAACCGTCCATGGATATATCGTAAAACCTGTTGATTTTGACCAGGATAAGGAGTATCCGGTAGCTCTTCTGATTCATGGCGGGCCGGAGAATTCATTTTCAAGCAAATTCCATTATCGATGGAATCCACAAACCTATGCAGGGAGAGGATATGGAGTCGTTATGATCGACTTTCATGGCTCCACCGGATATGGACAGGCATTTACCGATTCCATTCGGGAAGACTGGGGAGGAAAACCTCTTGAGGATCTGAAAAAGGGACTTGAGGCTGCTATTCAGATGAATCCCTGGATGGATGAGACCCGGGTATCTGCTCTTGGTGCATCATATGGCGGGTATATGATAAACCTGATAAACGGACTATGGCCTGACCGGTTCAGGTGCCTGGTCTGCCATGATGGGAATCTGGATGAGCGGTTTGGGTACTTTGACACTGATGAACTCTGGTTTGATGAATGGGAGTATAATGGAACTCCCTGGGATAATCCGGAGGGGTACCAGAGATTCAACCCGATAGATTATGTCGGCAATTGGAAAACGCCAACCCTTGTCATTCATGGCGGGAAGGATTTCCGGATAGCGGAATCGCAGGGGATGGCAACGTTCACCGCTCTTCAGAGAAGGAATATCCCAAGTAAACTCCTGTATTTCCCTGATGAAAACCACTGGGTGCTAAAGCCCTCGAATAGTATGAAATGGCATGCCACCGTTCTTGACTGGCTGGATCAGTGGAATACCAATTAATTTTTATTTTACCATCATTATAAAATTAGACTACGTCAGGTTAATATCTGACCTCTCTGATATGAATG
>CAYWHV010000391.1:0-2783 GCA_964458045.1 uncultured Methanospirillum sp. | reverse complement strand
TCTGATGGAGGAACTCTCTCTGGATGATGTGTTCATATCCATTGCTGAACCAATTCCCAGTACTCCGTTGGCAGAACAGATCTGTTCACAAAACCCTGATGTGGATCTTGTATCCATTCCACACACCGGGGAATATGCCGGACTCCACCTGTCAGAAGCGGAGGCCCGGGCTTTTGATCTGATGCTTCACGCAGATATGTGCCGGCCAGTCCCCCGGATGACACAGGATGCCCAGTATCAGGCATATCTTGAAGAGGCACGAAAACAGGGAACAGACATTCGATCAGTTAGCCGTCTTGTCAGGAAGTACTATTCAGGGTAATTGAGCATGAAAACGATTGAAACGCTGATTATCAGTCAGAATGTGATATCAATCATCCTTTTTTAATCTGCCTGGCCCGCTGTTTCTCACCTGTAAAATCTTACAATAAATTATTTGCGAACCTTTCAAATATTTTTGAAATTGCGAGTACACATCACCCATAATTATTGCAAAATAGAGAGATGAATAGAAGGATAATAATCCACCCCCTTCTATTACCTGTGAGATCCAATCTGTTGCAATTTCCGCAATACCAAATCATGAGAAACAATCGGGGTCTCATTACGTGAGGGTTTGAAAATCTGACGGAGATTTCAGTTGCCGAATGTATCCGACAACCTTCGCAAACGCTCCGAACCTTCCGCAATCATCAACCGATCCCGATGAATATCCCTCATGGATGGAGTCAGGTAGGAGGGACCCCTGTGGAATCTATAAAAACTCACATTTTTGAACAGGGATACCATCTTTTTGCGGGGTTCAGAAGATGACAGGAGTTTATTCGACGATAAACGAACGTCACGCGCATAATCATCGATTCACGCGTTTTTTGTATCCGAATCATTTATATACACCATCGCAACTTTCTGAAGAACAAATACTTTCCCCCTCTGGTTCACTCAGGTTCCGTTGATCTGAAAACAAGTTTTATTGATTTAGGTAAGGAGAGCCTGAGTGAAAACGCTCAATTTGCCCTCTTTTTTTCCGGAGGGATGGTATAACCATATAAATCGACGTAATTTCGAAACCTTTAATTCAATACTGACCGAACAAATCAATTACCACAACGGGTCTGATATGCCATGTGTGTGGTATTGCAACGCGAGCACTCTTGTGTCTGATCTTGAGCTACGCAGGAGATAGGTTTACATGGAAGAGATTGTATTAGGCATTGGTATTACTGCATTAGCAGGAGCTTTTGCCACAGTTGCCGGTGCTGCGGAAGATACTGAATCTGATATCGGATCACAGGGTGACCCGAACTCACAGGTTCAGCTCGCTCCGCAGATGGGTTATATTCACCGCATCTTCAACAAGGCAGTCTCCGGTGAGCCACCAGCATACGGGCTTTGGTGTGCCATCGGGGCAGGAGTGGCCTGGGCTTTCTTGCAGCTAAACTACAACCCGGCTCTTGCTATCATCCTTGGTTCCATAGTCGCGGTGTTTATTCAGGGGATCTACTGTACATCAGGATACCTCGGACGTACCGCAAGTCTGGCCAAGTTTAAGCAGCCGGTCTATATTGACATCATCAAATCACTGACTTCAGTGACGATGGCTCATGCGTTTGTCGCCATATTCTGTACCACAGCAATGTGTTACCTGATGGCGTCAGCGCTGCACCACCCGTTCGCCCTTCCGCTCCTCGGACTTATCTGGGGAATCGCACTGGGTGCAGCAGGTTCAGCAACAGGAAACCCGTTCTATGGAAAGGAACGCCAGTACCAGACCCAGAAGTTCGGTGCCGGTGTACCAATCTCTGCATCCGGAAACATCGTCAGGTATGCAGAAGCAGGACAGCGTTCCTCCCTCGACAACGGCTGGTTCACCACCAAGTTTGCCGGCCCGGCATCAGGGATCTGTTTTGGTCTGATCGTCTTCCTCGAACTCTGGCGAACCGTCCTCTTTGAGAAGATGGTTGCCGGATGGGGAGCAGTCATCGCCGGTGTCATTCTGATTCTGATCTTCACCTTCATCGACCGTTGGATCGAGAAGTGGGGACGCAGAACCTACGGACCCTACACCGAGGCTGAGGAGGCATCATCATGAGTGCACTCGGTGGCGCAGCAGCCGGTGGTGAAGGCCTGAACATGACCGGTACCATCGTCGGTATCGTCATCATCCTGGTATCACTCGGTGCAACCTACATGCTGGGTGCATCCCTCATCGTCCCCCTGATCGGGATCATCGTCGGCGGTGCCCTGATCGGATTCGGCGTTCACTTCGTCCCGGTCGGCGGTGCTCCGGCAGCAATGGGTCAGGCACCCGGTATCGCAACCGGTGTGGCCATGCTCGCAGCAGGTGCCGGTCTTGCCGGTCTCTTCGGTGGTGCATGGGCATTCGAGGCAACCGGGGACTTCCTCATCTCAATCCTGGGTGGAGCAATCGGTGGCGGACTGATGATGGCAATCACCTGTCTGATGGTGAATGCAACCTACGTCTTTGCCATGGGTATCCCTGCCGCATCCGGTAAGGTCGCCCGGGATCCCATCACCGGTGACAGTTTCCCTGAATACAAGTCCCAGGGAACTGAGGGACACGGTCTTCCGTTCATCTCCTTCGTCGGTGGTGTCATCGGAGGAACGATCGCCGGTCTTGGCGGGACTCTCATCTACATCGAACTCCTGGAAGCATACCAGACCGGCCTGGCAACCCTGATGCAGGCAGAGCCTGAAGTAATCGCTCCGCTTGCAGTATCGCTCGCCGGTATCTTTGCAATCGGATTCTTCCTGGTGAACGC
>CAYWHV010000390.1:0-2805 GCA_964458045.1 uncultured Methanospirillum sp. | reverse complement strand
GATGGTTCAGAGGTAAATGAGTAAGTGATTTTAGTTCTCGTGATAAAACAATTTTATGCCGATATTACACGGTTTAGAAAATTTGAACAAATAGTGTACCTTTTTTCTGTTAGATAGAAAAATTAGAAGTTTTCTTCTTCCAGCCAGTCAAGCCACTGGACTGATCGAAGTTCTTTTGCTGTCTTATCATCCACTTTGTACACTCTTTTATAAAAGTCTAAAACCCAGTCTGCAATCCTGATGTCAGTAAATGTATCGGGGTATGCCGCTTTAGCAATAATCATGGCTTCAATGGGGAATTCAAGACGTTTTGCCCAGTTATATGGGGTCCAAGGCAGGGAATAAACCTGCTTGTTCTTCACTGCTGTCAGATCCTGCAGGTTCTGGTAATATGGTGCAGTATAGATCTCCTTTGCCGGATGGTATCCCTGAGCTGTCGGGAGAATAATTACATCCGGGTCAAGTGACAGGATTTGTTCCGCAGATATAACAACAAATGCTCCGGTACCGGTAAAGGGGCTTTTTGCATTTGCAATGTCTTCGATGAAATGAGTCTCAATGGTATCAAGACCCCAGGCCATACCGGCTCCTCCTTCTCCCCGTGCGGTGGATGATAGACCAAATTCCATGACACTTGGTTTTTCAGCATCTGGAACTCCTGCGGTACGGGTTTTAATATCTGCGATAATTCCATCAAGGTAATCAGCAAGTTTATTCGCTGATTGCTGTTCGTTAAATATTTCACCGATTAATCTTATCTCTTTACCAATTCCATCTACACTTGCGTTGTCCTGATAGGTGGGGCCGAATAGGACAAAAACCGGAATGCCCAGAGATGAGATAGTTCCAAGGGCCTTATTAAGAGATTCTTCGCTTCCGGCACGGAATGCATATGCTCCTGCCCGGACAATGACAAGATCCGGATTTAAAGATGCAAGGAGTTCATAATTGATGCCGGTTTTTCCATCGGTGAGCAGGGGAAGATCAACCGCTTCAGGGAACAGATACCGTACGGTGTTCATACCATTGGTATATTCATAAAATTCTCCCTCTTTTGTGGTGAAATTATACTCGTACAGTTTCCTGACTGAATCGCCTCCTACACCAACAACAAGATCCTGTTTTCCAAACCGGTAGAGGAGACCTTCAACAAATCCATCGTCGAAAATGACAACTCGGTTGATCTCTCCCGGGATTGTAACCTGTTCTCCCCGCATGTCGGTAATGACCCTTGTGTTATCCTCATGGAGATCTCCAAACGTAATTGCCGGAACAATACATGAAATCACCAGAAAAATGACAAAAATTTGTTTGAATGAATTACTCCATTCTTTTTTCTTCATTTCTATCATAGTATTACACCATTTTAATTTTCTGTTGTCCAGTCAAGCCACTGGGCAGATAATAGCGTATCTGCTCCTTTTTCATCAACATGGTAAACATTCTGATAAAATTCAGAAATCCAGTCTGCAAGGTCGATATCTGCAAATTTATCCGGATATGCTGCCTTTGCAATAATCATCATTTCAATTGGATATTCAAGCCTTTTATCACAGTTTGATGGTAACCATGGCAGTGAATAGACTTTTTTATCCTTTACTGCTCTCATCTCCTGGAGCATCTGGTAATATGGGGCTTCGTATAATTCCTGTGCAGGGTGGAATCCCCAGTCGGTAGGTAATAATATAACATCAGGATCAAGGGCAAGTATCTGTTCAGCGTTTAATTTTACTATCTGTCCAGGTTCATTAAATGCGTTCTTTGCATGGGCAATCTCTTCAACAAAAAATGATTCAACAGAATCAGTACCCCATGCATCTGCTGCCGCACCGCTTTTCCTGGTTTCAGGGGAGAGGCCGAGGAGCAAAATTTTGGTTCTTTCTTCTTCAGGGACATCCTTTGTTCTGTCCTTGATCAGGTTTTCCTGCATTTCAAGATACCCGGATAATTGATCTGCTTCCGCCTGTTTATCAAATACCCGGCCAAGGATTTTTATTTCATCAGAAATTGCAGAAACATCTGCATTATTGTTATCCCGCCCTTTCATATTCGGCCCATATGTGACAATGACCGGAATTCCAAGTGATTCAATCCGTTCAACGGTCTTCTTCATTGATTCATCACTCTGATAAAAAGTGCAGTCCCCGGCACGGATAATAACGACATCCGGTTTTAATTCTGCAATCTTCTCATAATTCGGAGGTGAATTATACGCTGCAATAGCAGGAAGTTTTGCTATTTCCGGATATAATGCTCCAATGGTATTCATCCCCCCATCTAGAGTATATTTTTCACCGGATGTTGTCTCAAATGAATAATTGGAAACCGTAGTAAGGCCATTTGAGCCAACGCCAACCAATGTGTCCAATACCCCGAATTTGTACATAACACTCTCCAATAATCCATCTCCGATGGTAATGACACGGTTTATCTGGTCAGGAAGTGTGACAGAGGAACCCCGGCTGTCGGTGACCAATTTTTCTCCTGCGACTGATACGATTCCTACTCCGAGTAACAGAGTAAGAATAATGATTGCATGAAAGAACTTTGACATATTATCTCTCCTTGGGTAATCTCATTCCTGGATTTTTGGTAATTGAAATTCAATCCTTTTTAGTTATCTTTCGCTTCCCATTGAAATTTCATTCCAGGCAATCGCTCATAATGAGTGAAAACTCCGTTTTCTTCCTGAATGAACTGATCAAAGTATTTCTGGAACCCGGCTACTGATGAGTTAAGCTCCAGATAGTGTTGATACCTGAAATAGTCTTCAAGATCCCGAATCGATGAAAACGTCTGTTTCTG
>CAYWHV010000389.1:0-2808 GCA_964458045.1 uncultured Methanospirillum sp. | reverse complement strand
CCTCGGCAGCTGTTGCAACCAGGGCTCTGGCTCACAAAAAATCAGGAACCATCGGGATTATTGGATCAGGGAGACAGGCTGACTCCGGTCTTCTGGCCCTTTCCCATGTCATAGAGCCGGAGGAGGTGCTGGTATGGTCCAGGTCCGCCTCTCATGCAGACGAGTTTGCAAACCGGTATTCTCATCTCCCCATACAATCCACCGATATTGAGACCGCTGCAGGGGCAGATATACTTCTGACCGTTACCCCCTCGAAAACCCCGATTATTAAAGATACGTGGATCTCTGACGGGGCCCATATCAATGCCGTGGGGGCTGATGCTCCCGGAAAGCAGGAACTTGATCCTGCAATACTCGGGCGAGCTGATGTCTTCGTGGATGACATGGACCAGGCGACCCATTCCGGAGAGGTGAATGTACCAATCCGCGATGGTATATATACACCCTCACAGATTAAGGGAACCCTTGGCGGGGTGCTGACCGGAGCTATCCCAAAACCATCCCCTGGCACAGTCACGGTTTTTGACTCAACCGGCCTGTCTATTACCGATCTCGCAGCAGCCCACCTCGCGATTGGGAAGGGAACGATCATTGACCTGCCATTTATGCAGAATGCCGGTACACCGGGCATTATCGGAGTGAGAGAATGAAGAAGGTTTACTGCCCGTCATGTGGAAAAGAGAACAGACCGGATGCCCGGACCTGTGCATATTGTGCCATGCCGATAGATGAAGAGCCTGCACCACACGTAGAGCCGATATCTCCGTATGATGATCTCTTTTCAGACGATATCATCCCTGAAAAGCCAAAACCACAAGAGAAACCATTGAAAGGACCGGTGCTGGAACCGGATACAGACTTCCCTGAGCCGGCCACAAAAAGCCGGATACAGATTCCGCTGCCGGCAAACCGGGATATGGCATTCCTTGCAGCGATCGTCGGTGTGGGAATTATTCTTATCCTTGCTTTGTTCTTCCTGCCATCCGCCCCGGCACCCGAGCAGGAGCCAGTCCAGGTACCGACGATTACGCCAGAGGTCACCAGGGAAATAGTCGAGACCCCGGAGCAGACACCTGATATTCAGTCAGGGGCAGGATACACCCAGTTTGATAACTTCTCAGATAAGGAGAGCGGGTGGGGCACCTATGAGAGTGATACGTTCCTAAAGTATTACTCAGGGGGGGAGTATCATATGATCCAGAAGGGAGAAGACCTCTCTGACCGTGCCCTTCTTGGAAAAGATGTTGCAGACTTCGCTATAGAGGTTGAGACACAGCTTGATTCAGGCCCGCTCACCGGCCAGTACGGGATGATATTCCGGTTTGATGACGGGAACTACTACTCATTCGGAATAAACGGCCGTGGCTGGTTTACGGTCCGGAAACATATGGACGGAAAGGTGTATGAGATGATTCCCCTGACCGAGACTTATATTCTGAACAAGGGGTATGAGACAAACCGGCTCGGGATCACGGCCGAAGGGAATACACTCAGTTTCTATATCAACGGGAAGATGGTCAGGGCCCTTGCAGACACATCTCTTACTCACGGGGATATCGGGTTCTTTGTATCCCGCCTGTCAGAACAGGGATTTGTGAAAGAGCAGCCGGTCCATGTGACCTTTGATAACTTCAAATTCGGGGAGTTATAACCCCAAAAATATTATTGGGGGCGGATATCCGAAAAGCACCAGGTTCCGGAGAGTCCCTCGCCAAAAGCAAAATAATATCCCACGACAGAGGCAGAGTTAAACCGGCTCTCCCCGTCATCCGCATGCAGATCTGAAAACGGAACGGTGATAACAGAATCGGTATGTCCGGGTTCATTGCGTATTTCAGTATAATATGTTTTTTTATCTTCATGACCGGTTCCCGAGTACACGGCCCATCTGAATTCAGCATCAGGATTGTCAGTATTGAGCCTGAACGAGATTGCATCAGAACCGGTCCAGTCTGCGGGCGTGTCAAATAATTGCTCAACACTTGCCCAGCCTCCGGGGACGACAGAAATATCCACACAGACCTCGTCTGATCCTTCCTCAGAACCGGCGCCGCCACTTCCCCGGGTAATAACCGAGTCATCATCAGCGTAGAGATCCCAGACCCCTGTTGAATCCTCCGTATCGGTGAGGGGAGGAGTATCAATGACTGGAGAAGGCGTTGGCTCATCAGGAACGTCCTCTGATTCAACAGCAGGTTGTGGTGGCATCGTCGGTACCACCGGGGGACTTTGGGAAGCTGGTTCCTGAACTGGATTAACTCCTTTTTCACCGGCCCACCGGTTGTAGTACATATTCAGGAGCGGGATAAATTCCGTGGTTGCCTTCACATTCCCTTGCGTATTGGGATGTGCATCATCTGTCGGATAGGCACAGGTTCCATCGCCATGGGTATTATCATAGGAGATCTCCCCGCCACGTATCAGGTGATGATTATCCGGACTGCTCAAGATCGCGTGGAGATCAAAGACGCCGACATTCACACCCGGATAGCCTGTTAACCAGTCTTTCACCAGCCATTCACTGAATGCCCGCCCATTTCCGGATGTCCCGGCATCACAATCCGGAGGGGGTGTTATCGCAATAAACAGTTTATCAGGGCGGGAGGCAAAGTAGTCCAGTATTGTGGTGTAGACATATTTCGCGCCAGATACAGTCATACCCGGTTCAGTCCCTACAGGGTCAGTGGGTTTTCCCTCCAGGTTTGAATTCGGGAAACATGATTTGAAGACGATTATCTCGTTTTCGCCACCAGGATCCGGGAATGGCCGGTTATAATAGTCCCATCCGGCAGCATCATCGTCTGATTC
>CAYWHV010000388.1:0-2823 GCA_964458045.1 uncultured Methanospirillum sp. | reverse complement strand
GAAAAGAGCGATCTGAATCTTCCTATGATCTCATTATACTATCTCACCGACCGGTATGATTTGGTTATATCATCTGCTGATCCTCTTGAAAATTCGCCATATGCCTGGAAATCGGTTTATCTTAAGGCATCTGCATACTACTCCGCAGGTGATACAAGGGCAGCAATCCGGTGTCTTATCGCCGCTATAGTCCGGGACCGGACGTTCTCGCTCGTTGCTATGTATTATATGAAGAGCGAAGGATTTTTCAGAGATCCGGTTATTCCAGGTCCTGATGGAATGGCTTTTATGATATTTTGTACTCATGGATTTGATACGGCTATTCCTCTCTTCGAGACGCTTGTCGATACAAATCCGGACATTTTGGAATACCGGGCATTCCTTACGTACTGCTACATTCTGGAGGATAAAAATACTGACGCTGTTATCTGTTCAGAACGATTATCCGTGTCAGAAGATCCGGATATTTGTATGATCCGGGTTCTTGCTCTGAGGGCAGGAGGATGCCTGGAAGAGGCTAAACAGGTGACGGAGGAGACCCTGAAGATATATCCGGGATATGTTCCGGCACTGAACATGCATGTCCGTATTCTTATTGACCAGGATATGTACCGGTCTGCATATTTCGAACTTCTCTCGCATCAGGATATTCTTCTCTCAGATGCCTCCCTCATGGAGGTTTTCATCAGGTGTCTTATTCATGCCGGGGATTTTCAAAATGCTGCTGCTTCAGCGTTTCGCCTTATGATGGCCAATCCTGATAGGCCATTGAACTTTTCCCTTCTGGTACAGGCCTTTATGCTCGATGGAAATAATGATGCGGCTTTATATGCGATTCGTGAGAGTTTTCGATTGGATGGGTTTAATCCGCAGACATTACGGCTGTATGTTAAGCTTCTGCTCCGGGCATCAGTTCCTCAAGAGGCCTCGATATTTTTCTCTGATTATGGTGATTACTTTCCGAAAAGTCCTGAAATCCGGTACCTGAAGACTGCAGCCGGGATTCTCTCGGGTAAAGACTCTTCTGACGAATCTGTTGAGGAGTGTGCGGTCAGGATATTTCAGACCGAAAACGGCGTTCTTCGAGGATATATCGGCGATTACAGGAGTGCAGCCCGATTGATCACTGAAGTGATTAAGCAGAATCCGACAGATTATTCACTTCGTGTAGAGTTAGCAAAGGTGCTTTTTGAACTCAGGCAGGATAGTGACGGATTACATCACTTGTCACTGGCGATTGAGAACGGAGAGGAAGATAGTGAGACTATGGGTCTGATGGATGCAGTATTGGATGCACTTCGCCTGAATTATTCGATAGATGATTTTGAGCGGATCGCAAGGGGCGATGAGGTGAGGCTTGCAAAACTGGTGTATCAGCAGGCTGTTCGCCTGAACCGGTTCGGAGTTCGGAGACAAGCGATAGCTGCTTTCAGGTATCTTGCAGGTCTGCTGTCACCTTTGCCAGCGGTTCAGTCTGTCAGGGCAGATGCTTGTCATATGCTCGGAGATCTAGAGGAGGACCCGGAGTGGTATGAACAGGGGTTAGCACTCTATACTGAGTTGCTTTCAGAGGATCCGGACAATACCGTTTACCTGGCTGAAAAAGGGCTTCTTTTAGATAATCTTTCCAGGTATGAGGAAGCAGAGGATGTTCTCGTCCGTGCTCTGGAGATAGATCCCGATTCGGGTGTTGCGAATTCAGCTCTGTGTTGGTGTCTGGCAGCTACCGGACGATACCAGGAGGCGTTATCGTATGGCAACAAAGCCACGATTCATATCCCTGATGATTGGGGAGCCTGGAACAACCGGGGAGTTGCTAAACTTGGTCTTCAGGATTTTGAGGGAGCAGCATCAGATTTCAGACAGGCTATCCGGTGTAATCCCGGAGAGGTAATCCCACGGAATAGTCTCTGTAATGCCCTCCTCTCTCTTGATGATGCTGATGCCCATGATGCGTATGTGGATATTCTGGTCAGGTTCGGGTCCATGGCATTTCCTGATAAAGAGGTGGAGCAGTCACAAAGTGCTCCGAATTTGAACCGAGATCACGGGACCATTACAGGTTATATGGATGGGTATTGGTGAGCATATTACGTCAATATTTTTGAGGAGGTGATAATCATGGATATATTTGGATTCTGGCTGCATCAGGCGTTAGGTCTGCATCTGCAGGAGGAAGAGGAAAGAAAGGAGAAGGAGAGAAAGAAGCGAGAGGAAGAAGAGTGGAAGAAGAGAGGAAGATGAGGTATGACCATGACAAACGATGATAAAACAAACGGGAAGAATATGGAAGAATATAAAGCGGCTCCTGTATCTGATGCAGGGGGCGAAATGGGCAGGACGAATGCAGATGAAGATGTTAGGCTTGATATCACGGTTATCCTTGACCGGTCAGGTTCCATGGATCCCATCTGTGATGATGCTATTGGATCATTTAATGCATTTCTTAAAGCCAGGAAGGATAGCAATCCAAATTCACTCATGACAGTTGTACTCTTTGATGATGAGTACCTTGTCAGGGAAGTGGGTGTGCCAATTCAAGCAGTAAAACCATTGAATCACCGGACATATGTTCCACGGGGCAGCACTGCTCTTCTTGATGCTATCGGGAAGACAATCAGGACGATTGAGGAACGGGCACATGAGGATGAAGAGGTGATGGTTGCCATCCTCACCGACGGGCAGGAGAATGCATCGGAAGAGTATACATTGGAGCAGGTCCGATCCCTCATTATAGAGAAAGAAGCAAGAGACTGGGACTTTGTATTTCTTTCCGCAGATCCCTCAGCCTTTGATGATGGGAATGCTATGGGATTTCAGGCA
>CAYWHV010000387.1:0-2828 GCA_964458045.1 uncultured Methanospirillum sp. | reverse complement strand
GCTACATCTGCGGGGGATTGATGGGCTTCGGTGCCTACACCAACAGCCAGGCGACTGCAACCAATTGCGTAATTGAAAATTGCGTAGTAATATCAGGAGGCTACATCTGCGGGGGATTGATGGGCTTCGGTGCCTACACCAACAGCCAGGCGACGGCTTCAGGCTGCACAGTTACCAAGAATACCCTAGTATCTACTTCAGGATATACTGCGGGTGCATTCGGTAGAATATTTACTGGATGTGCGGGATATGTGGACGGCTGCACCTTTGAAGACAACACGATTATAGCACTAGCTGGTATTTCTGCCGGCGTAGTGGCCGCGTGGAGTTGAAAATGCAATTGACCGGCGCGCAAGCGCCGTGAAAAATTTTTTTTACCAGATACGTTGTTTTAACTCGGCTACGCGCTCAGATGTTGGAACATGTATATGTTTTTCCCTCCCTCGAAAATATTCAATATCAATATATGGATTTTTCCTTAAATCTAAAGGATCCGGCTCTCGTATTTGGATATCTTCAAACCTCAGCAGTAGAGTATCCCCAGAACCAAATATCCGTTCAGACCCTATTCGATTTCTCCAATACTGATTTAATATCCACTGATTATTTTCATCAGGATGTTTATTCTTGACCCACCTCCATAACATGGAAGAGACCTTATCATCAAGCGGAATAAACCAATCTGGTGTACATTTATATGCATGATAACAACCCCACCCGCTCACGATATCATTTAATTTTATAATGAGCTTTTCAGGATCCCATTTCTTACCTTGGACAATTATATCCCCCATCCTTCTCAGAACATCATCCATCTTCTCAACAGATGGGGATATTTCAAGACCTTTATTATTTCGTACAAAATGCCACCCTATAAAATTAAAACCCTCTGAAATATGTAATGTCTTTGTTTTACTCTCTGACAATGTTAACCCGCGTATCTCCAAGAACTCCCGAAGATCATTAAGAACACACCCCATTATCTCTTTTGATCTACCAGTAAACAAATAATCATCCACATATCGAATTATTTTCACCCCCTCATTTGGGTATTTCTCCCTCAAAACCCCCTCCATACCACACAATACCAATGTAGTAAATACTGGGGATAATACTCCGCCTTGTGGCATCCCCTCTTTCATTGGATAATAGATATTTTTATGCACATACCCACACTGTAATATTTTCCGTAAAATCTTCTTTGACATCGGCGCATGTTTGAGAATCCATTCATGAGACAGATGATCGAAACACTCATGCACATCTGAAACCAGCACCCATGTATTTCCTTTCGTCAAATTCATTCCCTCAACCACATCACGAATCACATCCAAAGATGACCTATATTTTCTAAAACCATATGCATGCATATCCGCATACGATTCAACAACCGGATCAACACCCAATAAAAACAACCCCTGCATAGCTCGATCAAATATTATCGGCACAGATAGAGGCCTCAACCGACTTTTATCATTCTCTTTCGGCACATAAATACGTTTAAATGGAGATGGCTTATAATCTTGATAACAAAGGCGCTCAACCGCTTCGAATTTTGTCTTATCCTCTCCCCAAAATAAACCATCTATCCCGGGTGTTCGTTTCATTCGTTTTGATGTAACTCGTTGAACCGCAAGCATTTTTGCATCACGTGAATGATATAACATCTTTTGCAGATCTCTAACCTTATGCCAATCTTTTGAAACGGCCGCTATTGCAATTTTTTGTTGCATCTTTCGCACTCTATAATGGACACGTCTCCAATTGACAGTATCCCATGATCTAGAGTTCAAACATTTCACCATCGGGAAAAACTTTCATTAACACAACTGAACTTTCTGAACAAACAAGTATTATTTTTCTGGCGTGTTCTTGTTCTCTAAAATAATCCATCAATGGTGTCACCATAACTACAAATGAAGCAGTATTACTATCATCATAAAATAAATTAAGATTATCTCTAATATCAGGTATCATAAACCAACCTCGTCGATATATTTACGCGCAGCCTGACTACAATCAATATCATACTTTTTCATAACCTCTTTTAATTTATCCACTCCCTCTCGATCGATCCATATTATTCTCTCTCCAAAACGACTCACTGCTTTATAAACCGGTTCGGTTCTGGCAACTACACATAATTTATCATTCACTATACTGATTGTGCCGTCATGCACCACCTCGGGAGGCGGTCTGGTAAGAACTCTTAACATATGACCATTTTGTAATAAAGACAGAGAAAGAGATTCTACTATGCCCACACGTTCCGGGTCAGTAATAGATATATTTCGTACCCACACCCCATCTCCTTCAAAAACAAACAGATATTTTATTAAAATAGAAGATGTCTCATCAGAATTATCAGCATATATTTTTAATATTGCATCATTCTGTGTGTCAATAATAATCGAATTATTATCTTTCTTCTTAATATTATTACAAATATTATTTGTTATATCATCAGGTAATTTATCATTAATAAGTAATTCGCTCATTAGTTTATCGAATGGTAAATCTTTATGATCGATCCACCAACGACCCTCAACATATTTCATTAAACCTTTAAGGATCGAATAAGAAATATCTGAAGATAATGTTGATTTACGTTTATCATAAGTTTCAACAAATTTAATACGAATATCTGTTGCCCAAGGTATCTGTTTACCAATACCTGTAATTTCAGGAAGCTGATACCTATCGGATAATAAAATAATCTGTTTGTCAAGATGCTCACGATATTTTATGAGCTTTGTATGATTTTCTTTATCACAATTACTTATAACGGATGACATACTTAAAAATACACACATCTCCGATTAACGGGG
>CAYWHV010000386.1:0-2831 GCA_964458045.1 uncultured Methanospirillum sp. | reverse complement strand
GCTAACACACAGGTGACAATTCCTTCGGCTGATATCAGGGAAAACCTGAAGAGATCCCGGAGTGCCGGTACTGTAAGGATCAGGACAAGGCTGCATATTGTTCCGGCAAACACCCATCCCATAGCCTTATTTGGTGTCCGAATCGTGGAGATTATCGTCTCTGACCAGGATCGGTTGGTCAGGATGAGGAGCAGATTTGCAAGCACGATGGTGATAAAGGTCATTGTACGAACCTCTGTCTCACCAAGCCCGCTCATCAGGGAATGAAGATACACAAGCAGCACAACCCCCAGAACAACAAATCCCTGCATCAGGCAGAGAAAGAGGGTTTTTGTTGTAAAGAGCCGTTCGTCCGCAGACCGGGGCGGCCGGTTCATGATATCATGCTCTTCCTTTTCTGCCTCAAAGACAATGGAACAGGTCGGGTCTATGATGAGCTCAAGGAATACAATATGCATGGGCATGAGGATAAGCGGCATATCAAAGAGGACGGGAATGAGTGACATTCCAGCGATTGGGATGTGAATTGAGAAGATATAGGCCATTGCCTTTTTGAGGTTATCATATATTCTCCGGCCAAGTCTGACCGCAGAGACGATAGAGGTGAAATTATCGTCAAGAAGGACGAGCGAGGATGCTTCCCTGGCAACATCAGTGCCTCTCCCTCCCATGGCAATACCGATATCTGCACATTTCAGAGCCGGTGCATCATTCACTCCGTCTCCTGTCATGGCAACAACCTCATTATTCGCCTTGAGGGCCTTGATTATCCGAAGTTTCTGTTCTGGAACGGCCCGTGCAAAGACAGTAGCAGTCCGGAGCCTGTCTTTGAGTTCATCATCCGATACCTCGAGAAGGTCTGTGCCGGTAACAGAGCGATCTGCATGTATAAGCCCGATCTGGTTCGCAATATTCTGGGCTGTCCGTGGATAATCACCGGTTATCATAATGATCCTGATACCGGCAGCATAACACTCGCTCACCGCTTCAGATATCCCTGGCCTGACCGGATCGGCAAACCCGATAAGGCCAAGAAAAGTGAATACAAAATCATGCTGGATACTTGGGAGCTCCGATTGAGAAAATGACGATTTTGCAACGCCAAGAATCCGAAGGCCCCGTGATGCCATCACATCTATCTGCTCTGCTAGTTTTTTCTGTTCCTGCTCTGAAAAATGACACAGATCAGCAATTGCTTCCGGAGCTCCCTTGGTGGCGATGATAAATTCGCGTCCGTCCGGGGACTGCCAGACATTAGACATCGCCAGGAGGTCAGATGAGAGAGGATATTCGGTGATGAGTCTCCAGTCTTTATGTATATGTTCTGTTTTTCCAAAATCTCCCTGAGATAGCTGAACGAGTGCTTTTTCCATCGGATCAAAGGGATCTTTCTTACAGGCAAGAATGGCGTATTCGGACAGTTCGTGACAGGAATCAGGGACCGAATTTTCACCGGCACCGTCATGCTCACAGAATTCATCATCTGCGAAAAAAGATTGCACGGTCATTTTATTGAGCGTGAGCGTTCCGGTCTTGTCTACGCATAGAACTGATGCAGAGCCCAGGGTTTCAATTGCAGGAACCTGACGGGTCAGTACATGCTTTTGTGAGATTCTCCATGCACCAAGCGCAAGAAAAACCGTTAAAACCACCGGGAACTCTTCCGGAAGGATTGCCATCGCAAGAGTAATTCCTGCAAGAAGTCCAGATATCCAGTCTCCCCGGCCGATTCCATAGATGAAAACGATGATACAACACAGAAGGAGCCCACATGTTGCGATGATCTTCACCATCGAGGATATCTCCACTTTCAGCCTGGTATCATCCCGCCCGACTTCCTGGAGAACCATGCCTATCTTCCCCATCTCAGTCCCAGAGCCGGTAGTTTTGACTTCAGCAAGTGCCTGACCCTGAACGATTAGGGTTCCTGAATATACGAATGGCTGATCATCTCCGCCCGGAGCCTGCTCTTTCAGCCCTTCAGTCCAGGGAATCTTTCGTACCGGGACCGATTCACCGGTAAGGAGTGATTCATCAACCGTGATATTATTCGATGAGAGGAGAATCCCGTCGGCTGGAACCCGATCCCCTTCGGAGAGGATGAGGATATCGCCCGGAACAACCTCCAGTCCTGCAATCCGTCTCTGTTCACCATCCCTGATTACAAGAGCCCGGGGACTTGAGAGATTCCGGAGTGCTTCAAGTGCCCGCTCAGTCTTTCGCTCCTGGTATACCGTAATGCCGATGATGACCAGCACAAAGCTCATCAGCATGACCGCTTCGGTGATATCACCAAGAAAAAAGTAGATAAGACCGCTCGCCACCAGGAGGAGAAACATCGGTTCTCTGGCAACTTCAAGAATTATGTCAATAATGCCGTCTTTCTTGCGCTCAGGAAGCTCGTTATATCCGAGCGTTCTGATCCGCTCAGCGGCCTCCTCACTGGATAGTCCTTGTATTGTCTCAATATCGGGAAGCGTCATGGTGATACCGCACTACAGCACACATATTTTCAAAATCAGACGTATTGCCTTTGTACTCATCAGATTTTCATTGAGAGGGGATAAGGAATTCCATGCATCAATCCGCCCCCGAGATTCACCTCATCCCCCCAGAACCAGCCGGTTCAAAGGGGGAACCAGTATGATTGTACTTTTTTATATGCTCAATCATCCATTGTTCCTATACTCCTCAGATACAGCTGTTCAAATGGAGAATGGCTCGTGATTTGATTTCACACGGAGATGTACCATGAATACGAAACATGTGTTAACCATAATTCAGGTGTTGTGCCTGGTGAGTATGATAAGCGGATTTGTTCTGTCTGCTTC
>CAYWHV010000385.1:0-2836 GCA_964458045.1 uncultured Methanospirillum sp. | reverse complement strand
TCAATCCAGATAGTCGGACCTGACGGGGTCTACATTGATTGTAATGCGGCTACGTATGCAATGTTTCGTGCCAATAATGTTGAGGATATTATTGGCAAACCCCCTTCTGTTCTCTCACCGGCACACCAAAGTGACGGGACCGATTCAAACGAAGGGGCTGCGCAGTACATAAAGCAGGCTTTTTCCGGGGAGGTAGTGAGTTTCGAATGGGAACATCAGCGTTTTGACGGGTCCATATTTCCCTGTAAGGTTACCCTCCAGCTTATTGAGTATGAAGGAAAGACCTGTCTGATGGGGACGATTATTGATATCTCTGATATGGTCGCTCTCCGTCAAAAATCAGAGTTTATTATCGCCAATGCCCCGACTCCTATCATCGATCTCAAACCGGACCTCTCTATCACCTATGCAAACCAGGCATTTGCCGATCTGATTGATACTCCGTTTGCAGAAATTCAGAAGATGAAAGTAACCGACTTTGATATCCGGAACCGGGTTGGCAGGTCTCTTTCCGAAGGGATTGAAACGAAAAGCCAGGTGCATGGGGATCTGGACGCAGTGGTAGCCAGCGGGACAAAGCATCTTCAATACTATTACACGCCATTCTTTGATGATGACGGAGATCTGCTCTCAATTTTTGCATACTATATTGATAAGACTGAAGAGAAGAATGCGGTCCGTGATATTATTGCCCTCACTGATAAGTGTCAGGCTGGAAGTCTTGATGCCCGGGTGGACCCTGCACAGTATTCAGGTGAGCACCGGCTTCTCATGGAAGGAATCAATGGGACCCTGGATAGTATCATCGGTCCATTGAATGTTGCAGCAGAGTATGTGGATCGGATTGCAAAAGGTGATCTCCCTCCCCGGATCACTGAAGAATATAATGGGGATTTCAATGAGATCAAAAATAATCTGAATAATTGTATTGACAGTCTGACCCGGCTTCTCAGCGATACAACAAAGATGTATCAGGACCAGAAGGCTGGGGAAATCGAGGCAGTAATTGATGATAGTCCGTATCAGGGTTTTTACCAGGACATTGTTGCCGGGTATAATGATGCGGTAGGTCTGCATGTCAGTAGTGTCCTGAAGATCCTCACGATTCTGTCCTCGTATTCTGAGGGAGATTTCAATCAGGTATTAGAAAAGATGCCTGGTAAGCAGGCACTGGCGAATGAGAAGATGGATCAGCTGCGGGGTAATATCCTGGCCCTTGTTGAGGATTGTAATCTGCTCACCAAAGCAGCAGTCGAGGGACGTCTTGATGTCCGGGCCGATATTTCAAAGCATAAGGGAGATTACCGGAAGATCGTTGAAGGGATAAATAATACTCTGGATGCAGTCATTACTCCTTTACGTGATGCCGGGGCTGTTCTTGAACGAATGGCGATTAATGATCACACAAAGGGGATGGATGAATCCGCATATCAGGGTGATTTTGTTGATTTCGCCGCAAATATCAATGCCGTGCGTGAGCGGGTAAATCATATCGCCGATTCTATCGTTGATATTAGTGTTGGGGATCTTTCAGAGCTTGACAACTATCGAAAGATTGGAAGAAGGTCTGAACAGGATCGTGTCGTGCCCGGCCTTATCAAAGCATTTGAAAGTCTTCAGGCTCTCACGAATGATACAAAAATGCTTGTCGACGCTGCTGTTCAGGGGAATTTTGCGGTCCGGGCAGAAGCATCACGTCATGAGGGTGAATACCGTCGGATTATTGAGGGAATTAATTCGACGGTTGAAACGATTGCAGATAAGGTTGCCTGGTATGAGTCTATTCTTGATTCGATGCAGTTTCCGATCACCGTCACCGATCTGAATGCAAAATGGACGTTTGTCAATAAAGCTGTCGAAGATATGCTCAAGGTTTCCAGAAAAGATATCATGGGTCATCCCTGTATAGAGTGGGGGGCAGGGATCTGTAACACTGAAAACTGTGGAATTGAGCGACTTCGGAAAGGGTTTAATTCCACCACATTTGACCAATCAGGAGGGCATTTCAAAGTAGATGTCGCGTATGTGAAAAATGCAAAAGGAGACAATATTGGTCATGTGGAAGTGGTAACTGATATTACCGCTCTTGTCCAGATGCAAAAGGAGATGGAGAATAAAGCAGCATGGTATGAATCAATCCTTGATGCAATCCCATTCCCGGTTTCTGTTACCGACCTGAACATGAACTGGACATTCCTGAATCCCGCCACGGCTAAGATGGCAAACGTAGACAAAAAACAGGCAATAGGAACTCAGTGTAACCGTTGGAATGCAAATATCTGCCAGACAAAGGAATGCGGTATTGAATGTCTCAGGACTGGGAAGAGAGAAACCTTCTTTGAACAGGAAGGAGGATTTTTCAAAGTTGATGTGGGTTATGTTAAGGATGCTTCAGGAATGGATATCGGACATGTTGAAGTTATTCAGGATATAACCGCAATTAAGAAGGTTGAAAAATACCTTGACGAATCAGTCCGGAATATTACGTATTGCCTTGGTCAGTTTGCAAAAGGGAAGACCGATTTTGATGTCCGGATCCCTGAAGCAGATCAGTATACCCAGGATGTCAGGAAGAAGATTGCTGATTTGACCGATAATCTTCACCAGGCACGGGATTCAGTAAAGAACCTGGTCATTCAGGCGAATACGCTGGCCAAAGGAGCCATTCAGGGAGACCTGAAGAACCGTGCCGATATCACCCAGGTGGCCGGCGACTTTGCCGAAGTTCTGAGTGGGATTAATGAAACCCTGGAATCTGTAGTGACACCGGTGCAGGAAGCAATTCGTGTTGCTGATCTGTATGCCAGAAGAGACTTTACTGCACGGGTTGATCCTT
>CAYWHV010000384.1:0-2847 GCA_964458045.1 uncultured Methanospirillum sp. | reverse complement strand
GACAAGTCAGTAAGATATGAAGCATTAATAAGTAATTACTAAATACTTATAAGATTAGATTTCATAAGGATTTTAATATGACAAGTCAGACAAAAATATCAGAAGGTTACTCAACAGTACTGCCCGCTGAAATCAGAAAAAAATTAAACCTTAATCCAGGAGATATTCTCCAATGGGATTGTGAAAAAAATTCAATAATAATTAAACCTCGAAAGAAAGTGACACTAACGGATATATGTGGCAGCATTAATATCGGGGGAGATTCAGTAAAGGAAAAAAGGAAAATTCAATCCGGTGAGTAATGATCTTTGTTGATTCCTCTTTTTTTATTGCTCTCGTTGATCAAAAGGATCAGTGGCATCATTTGGCAAAGCTCCTTGTGCCTAAACTCACAGATGAAACTATAATTATTACAGATTTAATCATTGTTGAATCTGTATCCATTATTGGAAAAAGAAGTGGTGGAAAAGCAGGAGAAAAATTGTTTAATTACTTTATTGATAACTGCAAGGTTATAAAACTGGATGAAAAATCTCTTAACGGCGGCATGCATGAGTTTTTAAAATATGATGGAACGCTTTCTGTTTCAGATGCAGTATCAGTTTTCATTATGAAAAAGAAAGAGATTGAAAGAATAATCTCGTTTGATTCAGATTTTGATAAAGTTCAAGGCATTATGAGAATCCATGAAAAATGAAAAAACTCCCAATAATTATTTTTCCTCTGCCCCAAGAAATTGTGAAGGAGCCCTCCTTTAAAAAAACGGCTTCATTTGATAAGAAAATTTATCCCTTTCTTTTTTTCAATTTTTAAGAAATACATCAGACAAAAAACCCATCATCGTTTATTATGCATTGTACCGGTGTTCAGAATACAACCGATACCCCTCCATTTCCTTAAAGACATACTCCTTTAAATATCGTTCCATGTATATTCGGTCAAGCAGGTTACCTGTTATAGGATAGGATATATCTCCATCATATTTCTGATATATATATAAAGTAACTTCATCTCCTGGTCGAATATACCCGTTTTTCAAATCGATTACGATACTCTCTTTCGGTGAGAAATATGCTCCCCTACACCCTGATCCACCCATATATTTCACACCAAAGTGCCGGGTTGGAATGAAATCGTGCCCATGGAGTGTGTATATACAGGCTAGTAATTCTTCATCATTGACAAATATTTTCGCACGAAGGCTATCATTTTCCAGTTCCTCTGATGCAAATGACCGTATCGCAACCTGGCTTTCATATTTCGTTCCATGATTCACACTGATAATCTTAACATGAGGTGGAGCAAGTGAGTCATCAACCCGGAGAATGTCTAAAAACCCCAAAAATAAAGCTATAAGAATAAAAAAGAAGATAACAACTATACCAACCATGAGCATTGTCCCATGAGTTGTTGATTCCGCTTCATCACATCGCATTTTGAGCCAGAAAAGTTGGGAGTATAGATTTATGAATTTTTTGAAATAATATTCAGAGAAGATTACCTTCTTATTGCAGTTCAGCCTGCCAGAACTCACAAGGCTTCATCCATTACAAAAAATTTGAAGGAACAAATTTGCTCACTGAATTATAAGGTCCCGATGACATTGTGAGGTGCTGTTTTTGAACATGACCTCATGACTAATTGAATACAAACCTGGCAAAGAATACGAGTGATTCATTGGTCTTCCATAGGTAACCGAACCATCGCCATAATTCCATACCTCTAAGAGACAGTCCGGGTAATAATTTGAAGTGAACATTACCAGATGAGTACTGTTTTCTATCACCTGACTCATATTAAAATCAGCCCAATAGGGTGAGATTATTCTGCTCGAAATAAGACGAATAGTATGGTTTGACTGAACCGATTGAAGAGTCCAGGATTTATTCACACACATTTTTTCATTATCAACCAGAAGGTTAGAAGAATTGAAATCGTTAAGAGACTCAATCTGGAATGCAACATCAGATCCTTTCAGGACAGTTATGGTCCCATTTGGTTGTATAATCCCTCCATATTCAGCAGATATATTCAGTGAATACATCACCGGCTCAATTGTTGGAACAGGGGTGGGAGGAATTGTCGGGATGAAAGTTGGAGCAGGGGGCGGAATTGGATCATTTTTTGAAAAGTCTACGAATATACTGTGATTAGCGATGATATCATTCAGGAACAATGAATTCATCGAACCCTGGGGTTTCGTATCAAGATAAACATCCTGAATTCGGCATCCGAGATCTGGGATTATATTGATGCTGAGATCTGAATGCTCTGGTGCATAGATAATGCCATTCGGGATTGTTGACCCTCCCTGCCCTGCGGTGATGTGTATTGCATACTCTGGTTCGATGTGTGCATTCACCTGAAAGATGACATCCTGATTTGAAATCTGTTTATCTGGATTTTCGATTTGTACACAATATGATCCCACTGGAACACGGGACAGATCTATAAAACATTGAACAATAGTGCCGTCTTTAGATGTGATTGTCGGGCTGATATTCGTGCATATGATGAGATGTGATTTATTCATCAGATGAATACGGCACCCATCAGTGAAACCGGAACCGGATACTGACAACGAAAAACGCGAATCACTGATCAAACCAGTAGAAGGATTAACTGAATCAATCACAGGAGCAGGGAGATTCACCGTGAAAATTATTTCATCGACACTTTCCTGACCGTCAGGGTTTTCAACATAAATCCCATACGAACCAGCACTGACACCAGTGAGATCAAAAACACCCGTAACCATCTGACCACCATCAGACACAACCGTGGGACTCATATTGGTGATCAACATACCAATCACCGAATCACGAAGGTGGATACGACACCCCTCAG
>CAYWHV010000383.1:0-2872 GCA_964458045.1 uncultured Methanospirillum sp. | reverse complement strand
GCCGGGTTCAGGTCACCAAAGGGGGCATGGACCGTTGCCTGCAGTGTTGTGGACCGGAGTGTCTCGATGACTCTCTCAAACTGATCTTTCTTCCCAAAATGGTAATTCCCGTCTGCACAGATCTCCCACCCGTCAAATCCGGCTTCTTCTATGCCATATATCCATGAGATGTCTTCCCAGACCTTTGACGATGACCCGAAATAGTATTTGAGACTCATGCAGTTTTCATCCTGGTCAGATACTCCCTGACCCTCTCCTGGAACGCTTCCCTTGTCCCGGTATTGTCTATTCTGACCGATGCAAGTTCCATTGCTCTTCCAAGGCCAAAAGAACACTCCCGTTCGTCCCTGGCGATGAGTTCACTGATATCCTGCAGGTCATCTGATCGTCCCCGCTCTGATAACCGGGCAAACCGGGTGGTGAGCGGTGCTTCGATAGAGACAAGGGAGAACTCAGGGAACATTTCAGAGAACAGGGTCACCTCTGCATCTCCCCGAACCCCGTCAACCAGGACCACATTTGTCTGTTGTCTGGATATAACCGGGACACATACATGAGCAATTGCGGCCATACCGTGTTTTTCCCGAAGTGCCCGGGCCACAATACCCATACTCTCGTCGGTCGGTGGAAGGTTCTGGTTCTTTACTTCGTCCCTGATGACATCGCCCATCACCACAACCGGAATTCCCATATCCTGTGCGATAGCGGAGAATTCACCTTTTCCTGATCCCGGCATCCCCACTACTGCAAGTACCCTCATATCTTATCTCTCCATCACTCCGTGTCCGTATTCTGACCGTTCGGCCCAGCCGGTCTGCTATTCCTTTCAGATTATTCAGATCAAGAGGCCGTATCCCCATGTATACTCCCTGCTGCAGGACAATATCTATGTCAGGAGCGACATCATGAGAGATAGTCATAACCTCTTCGCCATATCCGGGAAACAGCGTTACCACAACTTCAAAACCGGGGAGTGTACCGGCATGACAGGCTGCAGTACAAAGTGTCAGTGATTCCTTAACCTGTTTTCCAACAGCACGCTCTTTCCCCCTGACGGTATACAGGTTCCACTCAGCCTTGATATCAAGGGCGATATGATCAATCAGCCTTCCTTCGATGAGTTTTCTGAGCACATCCGGATATACGCCATTGGTATGCAGGCCGGTTGAAAGCCCGATTGATTTACTGAACTCAGCCAGGGCGAAAAGCGCAGATGGCTGCATGGTTGCTTCACCTCCGGAAAAGATGACGCCACTGATGAGTAAAGCCGAAGATCGAATGAGTTCTTTGATCTCTTCGATGGGTCTCCGATCTTCTCCGGTCAGGATATTCTGGTTATGACAGTACCAGCACTTGACCGGGCACCCCCGGAAAAAAACCACGCAAACGGACTTTCCCCGCCAGTCAACGGTGCTTAGCGGGACAAATCCTCCTAAGTTTATCTGTATTGATTCAGCCACTACTCATGAATGTTTGATCTCCCTGCTATAGAATATTCAGGGTGAAACAAAGGCAAAGCAATATTTCTTGTTTTCAAATAAACAAAAATGATGTCTCTTTTGTAAAAAAAAGCCTTTATGTATCTTCTAATGGAACATATAGGCTATGTCAATAGTCGAGGATGCAAGAAAAGGCATCATCACCGAAGAAATGAAGGTCGTAGCGGCTCAGGAAGGCGTTACTGAAGATTTTATCCGGCGGGGGATCGCAAGCGGCCAGATCGTCATCCCGGTTTCACCCTACCGGAAGGTCAAACTCTGTGGTATCGGTGGTGGCCTGAAGACGAAGGTGAACTGTTCAGTCGGAACCTCGACCGATATTGTTGATGTGGATATGGAAGTTGAGAAGGTCAGGGCCGGAGAGCGTGCCGGTGCTGATACTATCATGGAACTCTCAACCGGCGGAGACTTTGTCGAAATCCGGAAACGCTGCATCGAAGCAACCACCCTCTCCGTTGGCTCTGTACCCCTGTACCAGGCATTTATCGAGGCAGCCAGAAAGGATGGTGCAGTCATTCATATGAGGGAAGATGATCTCTTCCGTATCACCGAGGAACAGGCAAAACTCGGAACCAACTTCATGGCAATTCACACCGGTGTAAACCGGATAACCCTTGAGCGGCTTCAGCGACAGGGGCGGCACGGTGGTCTCTGCTCCCGGGGTGGCGCCTTCCTTACCGCCTGGATGCTGCACAATGACAAGGAAAACCCCCTCTATGCAGAGTTTGACTACCTGTGTGAGATCTTAAAAGAACATGAAGTGACCCTTTCAACCGGAAATGGTATGAGAGCCGGCGCAATTCATGACGCTACCGACCGTGCACAAGTCCAGGAACTGATTATCAACACCGAACTTGGCGACCGTGCACACGAGATGGGTATACAGGTGATCATTGAAGGTCCGGGGCATGTGCCCCTTGACCAGATCGAGACCAATGTCAAACTTATGAAGCGGATGTCTGGGAACAAGCCGTTTTACATGCTCGGCCCCATCGTCACTGATATTGCACCAGGGTATGATGATCGCGTCTCTGCAATTGGTGCAGCCATGTCTACCATGTATGGCGCCGACTTTATCTGTTATGTGACCCCGGCAGAACACCTTGCCCTGCCAAATCCGGAAGAGGTCTATGAGGGAGTCATCTCCAGCCGGATCGCAGCCCATGTCGGTGACATGATAAAACTCAACAAGCGTGAACAGGATCTTGCCATGGGACATGCACGTCGTGACCTTGACTGGGAAGCCCAGTTCAACCTTGCCATTAATCCGCCACGGGCCAGGCAGATCAGAAATGAGCGTGCATCAGCCGATACCGACGCCTGCACCATGTGCGGTGACTATTGCGCCCTCAAGATTGCAAATAAAGTCATCA
>CAYWHV010000382.1:0-2881 GCA_964458045.1 uncultured Methanospirillum sp. | reverse complement strand
GAGTCGGCAATATCGATCACCTCTTTGATAACACAGACACAGAGCGGCTGAACATTGAGGAGATAGAGAATCTGAAGCCTGATGGGATCAGAAAGAGCAGAGAATACATTCTTCTTTCGGATCAGTTCTTCATCAGGGGGAAGATATTGCTTGAGACCGTCGATTCCGCCGATCTGACATAAGGAATCCTCAACAGGTTCAGGCAATCCCATGTCCTGTCATTCCTCGTATTGATGTGGTTCTCATCCGATGATAACTCCGTATATCTGTACTGCACTACGTATTATTCAATATCAGTTGAAATTTTTGTCGATATCAGAATAATCTCAATCCCGATCGTGAAGGAACGATGAAAAGATGTTCAAAGTTTTCTATCCGCAGCACCCGTCTGATCTCCCTGTCTCCCCATCCATCCGGTCTGCGGCAATCATCAGAACCCGCTTGATCAGATCTGCAGGAAGAGATTCATAGAGTTCATCAGGAGTCTGAATCGCACGGCATTCAGCAGAATCCTGTTCTCCAATACAGGCACATGACTCGCAGCATGTCTGAATAATCCGGGCATTGGTCAGGTACTTTTCGAGTGGCCTGCCATTAATCAGGATTGTGTTTGATTCAGGTAGTTTTTCGAACGGAAGCACCGTTTCCTTGTACACGATCACAATCCCTTTCCTGGCAAGTTCAGGTTCCATCTCAGTAATCACCGCTGTCAGGGTAGTACCGGTTGCAGAGCATCGCTCACAGGTATGGGTTACGTCAGCCCCGACATGCAGCCATTCAACATTCAGATTTTTTGTCATCTCGTCCTTCCGGGTTCTCTGTTGTTCTGATTATCGTCCTGGCTGTTTACTCTTTCGGTGGTGATACCACCTTCGTCCAAAAATCTGTATCAGGTGAGGATGATCCCCTCTGATGCAAGGATCTGAAACAAGACCCCGGCAAGTATCGCAACCCCGAGGACAGTTGCCACAAAGGCAGCCACCAGCCGTCTCTCAAAGATAGATGCCAGGAGGGTCACTTCAGGGATGCTTGCCCCTGCCCCTCCGATGATGAGTGCCATGATAGCCCCGATTCCCATTCCTTTCTCAAGAAGAACGGCACTGATCGGGATGATCGTCTCTGCCCTGATGTACATCGGAATTCCGATGACAGCCGCGACCGGGATGGCAAGAGGATTGTCCGGTCCGGCAACGGCTACGATCAGTTCCTCGGGAATAAATCCGTAGATGAACGCTCCGATGGCTGCACCGAGGATCAGGTATGGAACAACCTGCCGGAAGAGGGTGAATGCAAAGGTGAGTGAGTTTGCAAACCGGGTTTTATGGATTGATGCTCCGGAAGGATTCTCGCCGTTGCATTCGCAGCAACAGTTCTTCTCCAGCGTTACTGCTTTGACATACCGGGCATACCCGGCACGTTCAATCAGGATTCCTGATATGACGGCGATAGAGAAGGTGATTGCGGTATAGATCAGGGTAGGAACCATCCCAAATAATGCGAGAAGCAGGAAGAAGATGACCGGGTTGAGCAGGGGGGATGCAATCAGGAATGAGTACGCGATTCCGAAGGGTACCCCGACATCAAGCAGTCCGACCAGGATCGGGATCGTTGAGCAGGAGCAGAACGGGGTGAGGGAGCCAAAAAATGCCCCGAAGATATTCCCGACTCCCCGGTGTTTGCTTGTAAGGATGCTTCTGATCTTTTCTTCCGGTACATACTCCCGGATCAGGCCGACCAGAAAACTGATCCCGATGAACAGGATCACGAGTTCAACGGTGATAACCAGGAAGTACTGACCTGCCGTGACAATATCGTTGATAGCAGTCATATGAAGAGTTCACCATCCCAATCCGGGATGCATAGTAATCGTGATGTTTGCATATCGGTACGGATCCGGATGCTTAAGTATGATAACCCGGATTTGGATGAAGAGAAATTCATGGATACCTTCTTTTCAGTCAATCATGTATGTCTTCTATGCGATACACCCCGGTTGGATTCCGGCGCTTATGATGAGAAAAAGAAGGGTGGATCCGCACCCCAGCCCATACACCACTGACAAAGAGCCACGATTCATCAGACCTGTTATTTCAAATACGACTGAGATACAAATTGACCCATAAGATATTTATCAGTACCTGTTTCATGTTTGGTTGAACAATCCGGAAAAAAACATGAAAACAAGTTCTGGTCCAGATATCCCGCACCCTTGCTCTGATTCCGGGTCTCAAGTGTATGAGGTTGAAGCCGTGCTCACCATCGATTCCAGAGGGCAGATTGTCATCCCAAAAGATGTCAGAATTAGGGCCGGCATCAATGATGGAGATACATTAGTCCTTGTGTCTCAACGAAACGGGGAGAAAATCTGTTGTCTTAGCTTAGTTTCGGCGAATGTATTTTCAGATAAGATGCCCGGTCTCATTCAGAGTCTCCTCACCGAAGAAGGATAATATCCTGAATCTGGCAATTCAATAAAATTTTAAGATTTCGTGGCAGATACATACTCATGGCTGAAAAGAAAAGTTTCATGGAACGGATTTTTGGCAAAAAAGATTCAGAGTGTTGTTGTTGTGGCCCGAAGATTGTGCCAAAGGACAAGGCCTGCTGCTGCAGTGAAGAGAAAGAAGAAAAACCTGAATAACGGTATCAACCGTTCCCTTTCATTGGATTCCCGTTCCTCTCTTTTTTTTCATTACTGCCCTGCCTATTATTTGAGAAGAAAAATTTCCATGAATCGTATCGACAGAAAACACACACGGATATTTCGGAAACATCTGAAAAACACATACTTATATACTTAAGAGACAATTCAATTATTGTTGAAATGTCTGAACCCTTATCAGATAAACCCAATTGAGATGAGAATCACATGCCCTTTATG
>CAYWHV010000381.1:0-2883 GCA_964458045.1 uncultured Methanospirillum sp. | reverse complement strand
CTTCTAAAATAACCTCGATATCACTCAGTTTCTTATCAATATCCTTTTTCTTAATAACTTCAATACCGAATAAGTTCTTTTCATTATCGCATAGATAAAAGGGATTACATCCTGAACCGGATCGACTACTCTGTTTCGGTACTAAAATTTCCTTGGGTTTTGGTTTTTTATCTTTGGTCCTAATATCAATTATATGTTCAATTTTTCCTTGTGGGGATATTTTTATGGCAAATGAAACCTTTGCAGTACTATATCCAGCTCTAGGAATACTACATTGCTCATCTTGCGATAGAATATCATAATACTGATTGAGGGCCTGGACGATCACGATACTCCTCCTTTCCCCAAACACTTTCCAACATCAATCACCCCATCCTGCATCTCCGCTCTGAAGAAAATTGCTTTCATTTCATTTTCAAAGTCAATGTCATACAGCATAAATCCGAAATCCTGACTTTTCCCAACATAACAGGACTTTGGAAGAACATCTTCAATGAATTCAAAATATACAGGAAATTCTCTGCATCCAAAATACGGCTGATGGAAATATTGTCCTTTCCTCATCCGTCTTAACGCAATATTATAGTGTTTTTCAACTGTATCCTCTGGGCCTGCTTTATCGGTTAAATCAAAATGGGCTTCTACACCATAACAGACATCCCGAAGAACATATGATGCACGTTGTTGTCGCTCCTCATTCGAGTCCTGATAAAGAAATGTATCAGCCCCTTTCATTGCACTTTTAATTTTATTTACGGGTATCTTTCCTTCAACCTCATTTCTTCGGATATTGTCAAACTGAATTGGATTCAAAATATGTATCCGGTCAATATACCATCGGATAGCCGGTTTCCAGTAGATTGCCTCGAGTATTCCACGGGCTGCAGATGGTGTCATCACGTCATAACTCACCCGCTCAACTTTCATTTCTGGCCTGGTAAAGCAGGCATAATCCCCCCAAACCTTGAGTTTAATACCAAATCCCATATATACTCCTACGCAATTAATAATCCTCCAAACCCATTATCTCCTGACATGCGAACAAGTCCGGTATGTTCACTATACAATCCCGGATTCACAAGAATATGAAACCGTTCACCGATAGTCTCAATCGCTCCAGAATCTTCTAATTCACGGAATTCATGAGAATAAATACTGACTGTATATCCCTGAAGTTTCCTTGCTAAGTTACCGGGAAAACCATTTTTCCGAATATTTTCAATAGCTTTCTTTGCATCTTCATCATAGGGAATAATCACATCACGAGTATTTTCTTCGATAAGTTTGTATGAATGACTCACATCTTCAAATGGAAAGGCAAGCTCTTTTGTTCGTTCCTCAAGCGAAGGTAATATCTTCTTTTGGTCAAGTCCATCATCACCCTCATAGAAATATAATCGGGAAAAGAATTCATCAATAGCCGGAAGTGAGAGAGGATCATCATGAGATTCTAATACCATCTCTCCAATCTCAGCCACTTTTCGTTGCCAACTCGTGGGTTTTCCATGTTTCTCAGTGGAAGAGAAAAGGAACACCTCACCAACCGGACGTTTCCCTTCACGATTGCATCTGCCTGCTGCCTGTGCAATCGAATCAACCCCGGTCATCGCCCGGTAAACAAATGGAAAATCAACATCAACACCCGCTTCAATAAGTTGGGTGGAAATCACGCGACATTCTTTTCCATCAGTTAAATTAGCTCTGATTTCGTTCAAAATTTCTCTTCGATGAACCGGACACATTTTGGCACTCAAATGGTATGCCTTCCCTTCAAGCGAAAGAGAATCATAAAGTATCTGGGCATGTTTTCGGGTATTAACAATACAAAGAACCTGATCATGTTTTTTCAGGCGAACGGTAAGGGCTTCATCTGAATATTCGCCCAAATGAGAAATCCGGACTCGTTTGAACTGTTCATATAATTCTTTCGGGGATGACATAATCTCGGTGACTGTAAGACTATTATCAATGAGACCTCCGATTTTTGGTTGCGTTGCAGTACACAAAACTACCGTTGAACCATAATTTACCACAAGTTCACATAGTGCCTGCAAGGAAGGTTTGAGATATTCGGTTGGAAGCATCTGTGCTTCATCGAGAATAATCACACTTTTAGATAAATTATGTAATTTTCTACATCTTGAGCGTTTATGTGCAAAAAGTGATTCGAAAAATTGTACGTTTGTGGTTACCGTGATAGGGATATCCCAGTTTTCGGAGGTTACTTTGTACCATTTCTCCTTCATTTCAAAATCATCATCCTCTTCGCGACGAGGATCAAAATTGCTATGATGTTCAAGGACGTTTTGTTCCCCAAAAATATTCTTAAAAATAGCTGCATTCTGTTCGATGATACTAGTATATGGTATAACATAGAAAATCCGGTTAAGATTATGTCCCTTCAGATGTTTTAAGGCAAAGGCCATTGAAGATAACGTTTTTCCCCCACCAGTTGGGACAGTGAGAGAGAAAAATCCAGGGGGTAATTCAGCCTTCTGTAAACACTGATACAATATTTCCTTCCGGTATCGGTTGATTGTGGTATCATCTGAACCTGAAGTCTTTTCTTCCATGTAATTCGAAAATAATGAGAACAGATGCTCTGTAGAATCATATTTTCCTCTCAATGAAGATTGAGAAGGACTCATAAATGCTTCAGTATCCAAAGAGTCTGCATCTACCAGACATGAATAAAGCATTCGGATGAAAAATGAAATGGAAAAACCCATCTTACCTTTCAGTGGACGGATGGGAATACCAGGTGAAATCTTATCCGGAATGACTACTTCTTCTTGGTATCTGGAGAAATCTTCCAAAATTGAATTTTTCAGCCGCTCACCAAGGCCACTCTCATCACTTCCATAATTTAAAAGACCAGTATGA
>CAYWHV010000380.1:2438-2883 GCA_964458045.1 uncultured Methanospirillum sp. | reverse complement strand
CGCGAATGTACTTTAAAGGTATCTGGATAATTATTCTGTACTCTTTTAAATTATTTCCAATAATATTCAGATAATAATCCTTCCCACCTTCAAAGAAACGATACTCCCGGGGATCTGGGACTTTCCCTTCTCTCCAGGTGAGAGTTCTTATGGTTTTTTCTCCTGAGTCAGATGTTTCCCTGACATCCATAGAAAATACTGCATTCTCATCAGCTGGGGTGACATTGTAATGTAATTCCCAATATGGAGTAGGTATTCTGAAAGAACCTGTTGATCCTGTATATTTTCCAACAATTTCTGCATAGTTTGTCATTTGAATCGCAGGCATTGGATTATCTGCATCAGGCTGCCAGGTCATTGGCGTAATTGTTGGAGTAACACTTACAGTGCTTGGTGAGGAAATTTTTGGTGCATGCGTTTCTTGAACCTTCGTAGGTTCTGGGGT
>CAYWHV010000380.1:0-2428 GCA_964458045.1 uncultured Methanospirillum sp. | reverse complement strand
GGAGTCATTTGAGGTGTCGGAACGGTTCCTGATGAAGGAAAAGTGGTAACCCCAGGGCTTATGGGTTGTTGTTCCTGTATCTGCGCAGGGGTTGCCTCCTGTGTTGGTGGTGAAGTGGAATAACCCGGTTCAGAAGTTGGATAGGATTCAATCACTGATTCAACTGGCGCAGGAGATTCAGGCAAAAATATCACAGGCTGTCCGGTAATTATCGGCTTTACTACCACTGCCATTATTAAAACAACTATTATTGCTGCTAAAATGACTATTACATCCCTTTTTTCCATCTGGCAGCCCTCTTCTGATAGAACATACGCGACTGAAATATTTATATCGTGAAGTCATGACCCTTCTCATCTATAAAAAATACCCTGCATCACATAGAGAATCATGATCTTATTTATGCCAAAGTGAATCGAATAATATGGAATCACTGTATGAGGATGTAAAATATGTCTGATGCAAACAAACCAACTCCAGAAACCTGTGACAATAACTGTTCATCCTGTCCTTCAGGCGCTACATGTCCAACAGCTGCCGGAAAACTACCGCCAAAAGCTAACATCGATGTACAGCACGTAATACTTGTTTTATCAGGGAAGGGTGGAGTCGGAAAATCCACGGTTGCCGTAAACCTTGCCTACGCCCTCTCAAACCATGGAAAGCAGGTAGGACTCCTGGATCTTGATATTCACGGTCCAAATGTTCCCAAAATGCTCGGTATTGAAGATCACAAGCTACTTGCAGATCAAAATAAAATCGTGCCGGTGAAAGTAACCGGGTCCCTGCAGGTTGTTTCAATGGCCTTCCTGCTTCCAGAAAAACACGCTCCGGTCATCTGGAGAGGGGCGATGAAGTCGGGAGCAATTAAACAGTTCCTTGAAGACACGGCATGGGGTTCCCTGGATTATCTGGTGGTGGACCTTCCCCCCGGTACCGGTGATGAAGCATTAACAATCGCACAACTGGCCCCGAATCTTCGTGGTGCGGTCATTGTTACCACCCCTCAGGAAGTATCAACCCTGGATTCAACCAAGGCCATCACTTTTGTGGAACAACTTGGTCTGAAAGTCATCGGTGTCATTGAGAATATGAGCGGATTTGTCTGCCCGCATTGTGGAGAAGCCGTTGACCTCTTCGGGAAGGGTGGAGGAGAGCGGATTGCGAAAGATCACAGTGTTCCATTCCTGGGAAGCCTCCCCCTGGATCCGGAAGTAAGGAAAGCCGGAGATGAAGGACGTCCATTCATTATCAGACAAAAGGACTCTCCAACCTGGAAAGCGGTTGATACCGTAATGGAACACCTGGTCAGCATCGTTGAAAAACAGATATGAATTACCTAGAAGTCCTTTGCGGGAGAGAAGAAAATCTCCCGATTTATTCTGAAATTGTTCAATGTCTTGAGGATATCACACAATTTCCACATCTCATCGAACCAATATATCGTGAAGCACTCACGCTGAATGAAACACTTCTCGAAAAACTCCGGTTCGGGCTGTTACGACTTCAGTTACATTCAGAAATCCACCGGAATAGCGATATGGAAGAGGCACAGAAGATGCGGTTCGTTTCAGAAATGATAGAGCGCACAATATTTGGTGGTCTCTTCATCGAACGGGAAAGTTACGTCTCCGAGTAATTATCATGTCTCAGGATCGGAATGAATTCTTTGTCATCAGGATTCCTGATACCGGATCTCTTCTTGATGCGGTCCGGATTATTGCTGCATCGGGCCTGACCATAACCAGATGCCATTTTAACCGGTCACTGGATCCGGTTACCGCATTTTTTTCCTTATCAGGTGATGAGTGGGCATGTACTCGTGGTGCGCAGGCGCTGCTCGATGGTGGATACCTCCAGACTACGGTGACATATCCGAAAAGTGTACGATTCACCGTCATTGTTCCGGAAATTCCCGGTACTCTTCACAGAATTCTTACCATCCTGAATAAGTATAATGCCGAGATTAGTGCCCTCTCATTTGATAACCGGGGCAGATATCCGGATTCCCTACACATCATGCTCAGGGTATTACGGCCTGACAAAACTGAAGCGTTAATCAAGGCTATTGAAGCCGAATATCCGGTGGAGATTGATGGATATGACTGCGGTGACAGTTGCGATGATGGAAGTCTCTTTTATGTCAGATATGCAGCACGGGTCAGTGAAATACTCGATGACATGGATGACCCATTTATCCTTGAATTATTACACCAGTTCAGTCACATTGCACAACAACTGACAGAATATGGGAAAGAATATCAGGATGTACTGGAACAAATCCTTCTAAACGGAAAACGGCTGAAGGAAACAACCGGTGACGGCTTTTATGCAGATGTTCAAAAAATTGCAATCACTGACACTTTGACACTCTATTGTTTCCAGTTACCAGGTGGAGGATCTATCTTTGTCATTGATGCGCCGGATG
>CAYWHV010000379.1:0-2899 GCA_964458045.1 uncultured Methanospirillum sp. | reverse complement strand
CAAGATCTCAATTTCAGGGTATTTCACCAAAATAAAGCCAGAATAGAGGATTTGTTGTTGGTTGAGATTTCGGTTGATAAATAACAATATTTATTCTATGAAGTACTTACTATTCTGCTCCAGAGAGGGCTGACCTGTGGACATTGGAAAAGTCCAAACCCTTTCGAGGTTTCAAGTGATGTGTTCATAGCATTTCATAATCAATCGTTGTTCTGGTCTTTCCCATTGGATTATGCAATTGCGAAAGACAGAGTGAAAAACATAGATTATAAGAATGGGTTAGCATGAGTGATATCACTTGATTTTCAGACAGGTTACTTTTTTGACCTCTTTCCTTTCATTGAACAAAAATTTGCATTTATTATGTGTCTAATGAGCAGAAAATAAGCGATCCGTTTTTTGTATTTGATGGAAACTGGAGTATAGTGCCCAAGAGCGGATGAGTGTAGTAAAAGATATCCTATTTCAGGGTGATAGATATCAGAGAATTACCGGGGGAATGAAAGATGCCAAAATTTCGTATCGGAACTGATGATTTCAAAAAACTTCACGATCAGGATGGGTACTTTGTCGATAAATCTTTATTCATTAAGGAGATTATTGATGGCAGTGACGTCACTCTGATCCCCCGGCCACGAAGGTTTGGTAAGACCCTGAATATGACAATGCTCAGATATTTCTTTGAAAAATCTGACGAGAACCAGGCATACTTATTTGAAAAGTATGCTATCGCAACCTACCCCCAGTATATGTGCCATCAAGGGCAGTACCCGGTCATTTATCTCACATTGAAAAAGATAAAAGGAAATACCTGGGCTGATGCCAAAGAGCAGATAATTCAGATGATTGGCAGATGCTGTTCTTCAGCAGATCTTTCGCTCTTTTTTAATGATACGGCGACCACCGAGATCTACACATCACTGGTATCCTTTCGCCCATCTGACACAATACTTTCACTCAGCCTTGAATTACTGACGATATGGCTCTATAAATTTCACAAAAAACCGGTGATAATCCTTATCGATGAGTATGATACTCCCATGATAGAAGCGTGGATACAGGGATATTATGATGAAATGGCTTCCTTCATGCGGGCATGGCTAGGTGCAGGATTAAAACAGGAACATGGACATGCACTCTACCGGGCAGTTATAACAGGAATTCTTCGCATAGCAAAAGAATCGATCTTCTCAGAGCTGAATAACCTGGACGTCGCAAGTCCACTTATGATAGGTCCTTTCTCAGACAAATTTGGTTTTACTGAACCAGAAATGAATTGTATCCTTGATGCTTTCCATGCTCAAAGTCATGCCGAGATCATACGCGACTGGTATAACGGATATTCATACGGTGAGCAGACAATATACAATCCCTGGTCTGTCATAAGTTACATTCAGGCAATTCCAAACCCTCCCGGGCCGAAATGGCTCAATACTTCATCAAATGCTCTCGTCTACGAGGAACTTGCAATCGGCGGTCTGGAAATTAAACGCGACCTTGAAATACTTTTAGCCGGGGGAGAGATTCGCTATCCAATATCTGAAACCATTACCTTTCCTGATATCGGAAAAAATCCGATGAACATCTGGAGTTTTTTATATTATTCCGGATATCTGAAGGTAGATAATCCCCAACCTGATCTGAGGGGGAGGATTACCTATCAGCTCTCAATCCCAAATCGTGAAATTTGTTACACCTATGAAAATTTCATTGAGTCACTCTATGCAAAGACGGATGGTGGGCTTGATGCACTTATGAAATGTTTTCTGGGTGAAAGATCTCTCCTGCATCTTGAAAGCATTTTACAAGATCTTACGTTACGTCTGGTAAGCATATATGATCTGGCAAAACTTCCTGAAGCAGTCTTTCATGCATTCATACTCGGACTTTTGGCGAACCTCAGAAATATCTATGAGATCAGATCAAACCCGGAGGCAGGGTACGGCAGGGCCGATATTCTCATGATTCCCAGAAAAAGTCATCATTTTTTTGCCTATATTATAGAATTTAAAACTACAGATACCAAAACCGATAAAGAGAAAACTATTCATGATGCAATCGAACAGATCCAAGTGAAGGAGTATATATCTGCTATTCTCAATGCCGGCATAAAGCCGGATAAAATAATAAAACTGGCTATTATCCTTCAGGGGAAGAAAGTTATTGTAGAGATTGAGAAATTCGATATACCCGACACAATCTGAAACGTGAGACCAGGTCCATTCGAGTAATCGATGTGATTATACCCTCTTTTTCATCAATCTGAATCTCATCCATTAAGACCCTGAATATTTCAGAACCCTCTTCACGGTTGAAATATGCAAGGGACGCATGAGTATTAAAAAGAAGTCTTTGCTTCAAAATCTCTATCCCATTCGTCTCACAATTCTTCCAATTCTCTTTTTTTTATTCTTCATGGAATCAATACCCCAGAGATGAGATAAATAGATCAGTGGGTTTAGGCAGATACAGTCTTATTCTTCTACTATTAACAGAGAAATCCCTTCATACAAAGAAAAGGTATCACGAAACTTTGAGGGAAGTATTATTTGTCCATTGGAGGATACGGTAACAACATCCATAGTATAGTAGTTATTTGCAATTAGAAGATAAATTTAGTGCTTCATCCAATTTAATTGAGAATACCTAAACTCACTTCACAAAAAGAAAAAGTAGTCTAATCTCTCTTTATCCAACCCTTTCCTCCACCTTCTTCCCATCAATACGGTCCTTCGCCTTCAAACCATTCACCCTCGTAATACTCTGGGAATGGTGTCGGTGTGATCTCGGGTGCAGGATTGCCGGTCTTTATGGAATAATCTATTGTCGCAAATTCTCCCTCGAGCGTCAGGTAGTGGATTCCTTCCCGGTATACCATCATTGTTTTTGTCTCCTCGCT
>CAYWHV010000378.1:0-2940 GCA_964458045.1 uncultured Methanospirillum sp. | reverse complement strand
GCGATATTGACATCCTCGTCACCTTTCAGGAAGGACAGGAGACCTTTGATAATTATAGTGCACTGGTAAAGGCTTTAAACTATTCGACGTGAAATAAAGGATATTCTAAAGCCTGCACTCTGAATGCACTTCATAGTTTAAGCCAAATTTTCTGGATTAGTTCAGAAAATTAGGCATTAACTATACATGGATTTAAAATTTTTTCTTGAGGACTCATTCAATAAAAAAGGGGATCTTGTCATTGAAGACAGCATAAAAACCCGGATAAGATAGAATCATACGGGAAACTGTATTTGCATGAGAGACTGGTTCCAGCAGCGGTTTTTCTGTCTCTCCATTTCCAGAATCAATCAATAAAATGGATCTCTATGCTCAAATGTATGAAGGAACAGATGATCTACTCCCCGGATCTCCCCGGTTGTGTGGCAACAGGAAAGACTCGCGGCGAGGCAGAAGAACAGATGCATGAGGCGATTGCGTTTCATATCGAAGGTATGAAAGAAGATGGTCTCCCAATTCCACAAGCTTGCTTCTCCTTCATGGGTTTTGGTATGATATATCAAAAGCCACAAGAGCGACTGGTCGAGGAGAGTCTTTCATGAATGCATATCAATCCGGATTCCGGCTTTTCACCGTTCATTTCGCATTATTCAACAGGACAACATTGATCATCGAACACGATAATGAAATAACGATTCATATTCCTTATGATCCAACCAATCAATAATTACTGTCAATCTCCCACTTTCATCAGCATTTATTGAATAGATAAGCCGAAGTTTTTTATTCAAATTAACTTTCCATAGGTTAAAAAAATTCCTGTATTCTTTTGGAATTAATCTCTTGGCTATCTGTTTCCCAATACTGGCATCATTTGTTAAGAGATCAATTTTTTTATTGATGAGCTCATAAAGAGCTCGTTCTTCGGATGAACCATGTTGAAGTCGAAGAAACTCTTCCCTCTTTTTTTCATTAATAAAAACTATAACCGAAGGAAGTCTCATCGAATACGTAAATCAGGGCGGGATGTATAGTACGCAGTAACATTTGGGTTAAAAATCCAACAGATAATACCCTGTCTGTCAATCAGTATTTTATTCGCCTTTAATAGTTCTTCAACAATTAAACAGATACAACTTGTGTAATACCTCTTTATATTGTGCATCCTCATGAGACGGCTAATGGTGATCTCACCGCTCATATCCTGAATTGTTGAAATGATTGCATCTTTCTTTTCAGGAGAGATGGTTCTTATAATTGGTAGTATTTTATCCGGTTTTTCTTTCATTTTTTTCGTTTCTGAGGTTGATTTGCTACAACATATTTGATTTGGAATGGTAATTGTTGATGAAAGGCATTGGATTCTTGGAATGCGAAGGTGAGATCTTCTGACCCGTTTTACCTGACCTTTTACTATTGGATAATTGGAAAGGTTCATGACATCGTGTACCTTTTTATTTTGATAATTTTAGCTCAACACATAGTGTACCTCAATTGCCATTTTTTGGCTCAGGACATCGTGAACTTTTTTTAAGCATTCATCGTCACAATGGTCTCATCGGTGAATCATTTTGGATGATACCGAAGAAGATATGAGAAAAGAAGCCATAAAACGCTTCATTGAAGGAGAAAAGCAAGTAATTATCTGCAGAAACCTTGGAAAGTCAAAATCATGGTTGAATAAATGGGTTAAAAGATATTCATTTGGATCAAATGATTGGTATAAAGACCTCTCGAAAAGACCTAAAACAATCCCTAACAAGTTAGATGATCAGTTAGTAAATGTTGTCATCAGAATCAGAGAATCTCTCATGGAAGGAGATAGTGAATACGCTCAATATGGTTTTGTGGGGGCAGAAGCTATTCAATTTCATATGGAAGAACTCAATTATGATCCAGAATCAATTCCCAGTCTCTCTACCATTAAACGAATAATTAAGCGGCATAACTTACGTGTAAATAAGAAAGAACGCTACAAACGAGTGAAATCTAAGGGGAGATATTCTCTCATTAAACCAGAATATATCGATGAAATGCACCAGATTGATTTCGTCGGTCCTAGATATATCAGAGGCTACGGGCCTGTGAATTCTCTCCACCTAAAAGATGTCATTGGTCGTCAGGTCGCAGGAAAACAATACTCTGGTAAAAGCATGGATAATGTGATGGAATTTTTATTAGGGTATTGGAAATCACATCAAATACCCAAATACATCCAGGTAGACAATGGAATGTCTTTTGCAGGTGATTTTATCCATCCAAGATCTATCAGTAGGTTCGTTAAATTGTGCTTATATGTGGGGATTGAAGTGATATTCATTGCTCCAGCGAAACCATGGATGAATGGCACAATAGAAGAGTTCAACAAGAATTTTGATCGGCTATTTTGGAGAAGAGAGGAATTTTCAAGTCTAACAGACATTCGGAAAAAATTTAAAGTGTTTTGTGATAGTCAGAACCGATTTAATGCCTGGAAATTAGAGAAAAAAGATCTTCAATGCTTACCCCAAAAACGAATTTTGAAACGTGGATTTAAGTTGGATTTGAATAATATTCCCCTCCTTCCAGGTAAGATTCATTTCATAAGAATGGTTGACGGTAATGGAAATGTAAGTGTATTAAATGAATCATTCCACGTTGGTGTAGAATATATCGGTGAATACACATGGGCAACTATTGATATTGGGTTACAATTACTTACTATCCTTTACAATGACGAAGAAATGATAGTTCACGAGATAATAAGATATAATTATAAAATCGATTAACTAGTCCACGATGTCCTGAGCCGGAATTGACCATTTGAGGTACACTATGTGTTGAGCTTTCCGCAGTTCACTATGTGCTGAGCCTTTCCAGGTATTATCATCAACCCATTTCTCCAGTCCTTCCTTTGTAATAATCCGGTATGACTTGTGTGCAAATGATTCCCTCTCTTTT
>CAYWHV010000377.1:0-2948 GCA_964458045.1 uncultured Methanospirillum sp. | reverse complement strand
GATGTTCTCCGCGACCGGTATCCGGATGCTGTTCTGGTTGATATGGGGAGCACAACGACGGATATCATCCCGCTAAATGGCTGGGAGACCCTGAAGGGTCAGACCGATTTTACCAGGCTGAAAACAGGTCTGCTTTTGTATTACGGTCTTCTCAGGACCCCGGTTTCATCACTTATCAGGTCGGTTCCTCTTGACAGGGCCCGTGTCGGCGTCAGTACTGAATATTTCGCATGCGCTGGAGATGCTCACCTGCTTATGGGGCTCATCACCCCGGAGATGTATACGACAGCTACCCCTGATGCATGCAGTCCGTCATGGGATCATTGCCTGCGCCGGATGGCACGGATGGTTTGCGCTGATGTGGCAGAGATTGGAGAGGAACTGATCCTTCAGATTGCGCAGGCATATGTGCATGAGGAACAGGCAGTTATCACAAAAGCCGTTAGAACCGTGATGGAGCAGTATGGATGCGCACGCATTCTGACAGTTGGCGTTGGGTCAGGGCTCCTTTCTTCATGGCTTCATGCGCATGATCTCAATCTTGAAATGGGTAGCCTCTCTGACGCAATGCCGGCATGGGCGGTCCGGGAGGCCGGGTTACGAACCGTCTGATCCTCTCCCTTCTTCTCCTGGCAGGATCCCTTGGAGGAACGCTCCTCCTCTGGTACCTGGGGTATCCGTTCTTCTTTCTGTTTTTCTTCATTCCCCTGATACCGCTCCTGGGAAGAAACCTGGAGATTCGCCAATGTCCGGTCTGTGGATGGGAGACCGCCGGGAATGAACGATATTGTCCCTATGATGGGAACAGGCTCGAAATACGAAAAAATGAATCACATCGATAATGGCTGCTGTCCATACCGGTGGACCTCCTTTTGAGACTGAGTTCCGCCGTTTGATGTAGAGCAGTCACTCAGGGTTTTTTGCGCAGTAATTCTTCTCCCCGCTATGGTCTTCCGGTTTTTGTCGGTCATTATGATGTACCGGTCTGACCGCGTTCCCAGTTGTTCTATAATGCTGTCATGAGAGACTGAAAGCATGACAACCGGGGCAATGTGCCGTGCATGGGTTCTGCACTCCTCTGCGAGGGCCGGAATACTGTTTTCATACTCCTCAAGATGCTCACGCGAATACTGGATAAAGAGAAGGTGTGATTCATCTTTTCTGATCGCCCCGATAAGTCCGCTCATCCCCTCGATTCTTCTGAAGTCGATCCGGTATTTCTGATCAGGGGGCAGACTTACCAGTGGATCTGCATGCCCAAAGAAGAGATAGGAGATTGGACCATGGACTGTTCTGACCGGCCCTGATATGAGCGCATTCTGCAGATCCCGTCCTGGCGCGATATATACTGAAAAGGTATTCTGATTGATTTTTCGGAGTGTTTCATATCGCCCGGCCATATCCTCAGGTTTTCGAGGAAGCATATGTAAACGTTATCCAAGCAGGGTGAAAGTGAAAAAACCTGAAAAGGTTATGATATATTTCCTTTTAGCAGGTCCCTGACTTTTTCAATCTCTTTCAGTTTCTCTTCGTAGTCGCCCACAATTTCTGTTTTGAGTTCTTCGAGTATATCATCAAGGGATTTTATGAGATGATAGATCATCGTCGGTCTGCCCTTTCCTTCCCGTGCGTGCCTGATATCTCTCACCCATTTCCGTTTCATGAGGTCGGAAAGGGCGATACTCACCTCGGGTTGGCGAAGATCACAAATCCGTTCTATCTCCCGCGACGTCAGATCATCATCCCGTATCATCAGAACCAGGACCCGGGCAGTGTTTTTCTTCAGCCCGATGTCCCAGAATAAATCTGCAATTTCCTCTTCCCCCTTAGAAAATTGCAGGAGTGAATGAGTGCCCACCATAGTACACCTGAATAAGATATGACTGAATACTATATCACAGAAAAGATATAACTTCCCATTGGTATCCGGATGAAAAATTCCATCACTGTATCAAAAAATCGTATTTGATTTTTATTTCTAATTCTGAATTCATTATCGGGCCGGATTGAAGAGATCTTCACATGTTCTCTCCGATTGGGATATATTTATATAGTGTGTTCGGTGTGATTACTCTGAAGAGTATTCTGGTAGTTCCGGAATATCCAGGTGGATTATGTTATTTATTGCGTTGGCAAAATTTAAGACAAAACTTGACAAAGACATCGTATCTCAAAATCTGAAGGATATAGAAGAGGACTCAAAGGGGCAGGTCAGATACCTTGGTATCTACTGGACTCTGGGGAGGTATGACACGGTTGTTCTTTTTGAAGCACCGGATGAAAAAGTTGCTATGAATGTGGCTTTAAAGCGGATGGACCGGATGGACATTGAAACCCTGGTAGCCGTACCTGCGGATGAACATCACCCTTTTGGTCCGGTTTAGGTTACATTTTTAATTTTTTTTCTTCTCTTCTGATTCGGGCAGTTTAAGGATTATAAGAAATAATTTTTATATCAGTATCTCAATATTTATTTTAGAATCAATTATGGCAGATTTACCAATTGCAGCCGTAACCCGTGTTGCCAAAAATGCAGGAGCTGAGCGTGTCGGTGCCGATGCATCAGAGATCCTTGTCCAGAAGACTGAAGATTTTCTCGGAGAGCTTGTTCGTGAAGCGGTAAAGCTTGCAAATCATGCAGGCCGTAAGACCCTCAAGGAAGAAGACATCGAGATGGCTGCAGAAAAGTTCGCCTAACCCTTTTCTATTTTTGTTTCGTGTTTCGTTAATCCCTTGATAGAGCAGGTGTTTTGTTTTAACAGACCGTCCGTCCCAGATTCTTCTTAAAATATGACTGGTCCGGTATCGGGAAGCGGTTCCTTAATTCCCGTAATCCCTGGATTCATGCGGCCCTCTTCGTCGTGCGTTGACACTCTCTGTTCTGATCGTTGGGTTTGGTCGCGCATATTTAGATTTTTCTGGTCGGCAAAGGAGAGGTCATATGAGTC
>CAYWHV010000376.1:0-2971 GCA_964458045.1 uncultured Methanospirillum sp. | reverse complement strand
CAGGTATATATAAGATTCAGTCAAAAGCAAAGTCTGATAGAATATATATAGGCAGTACAATAAACATCAAAAAAAGATGGAGGAGCCATTTACTTAAACTTAGGGCTGGCAAACACCCAAATCCCTTACTTCAAAAACACTTCATAAAATATAAAGAATCAGATTTAGTATTTTTTGTAATTGAACTCTGTTTCCCGGAGTTTCTTATCCCAAGAGAACAATATTACATTGATAAACTTAAGCCCTCTTTTAATATATGTACAAAAGCAGGGAGTACGTTGGGAGTAAAACATAGCGTGGAAACCAGAATAAGAGTTAGCGAAGGTCATAAAGGTCAGATTCCATGGAATAAAGGCAAGACTGGAATATATTCTGAAGAAACAAGGAAAAAGATAGGTGACGCAGGAAAAGGCAGGACATCAGCCATGAAAGGGAAAAATCATACAGAAGAGGCACGGAGAAAAATGAGCTTGGCCAAAAAAGGGAAACCGAGTCCATTTAGAGGAAAAGCAAGAAAGCCATTAACAGAAGGGCATAAACAAAAATTAAGAGGTAATAAATTCGCTTCTGGCAGGCGCACTGAGGAGCAAAAACAAAGAATGAGAGAGGCTGCATTAAAAAATGGATCAAAGCCACCAAGTCGTCTTGGGGCTAAGGTATTGCCTGACACGATTAAGAAAGTAAAAGAAACATGGCGCTTAAAAAAATTAAAAGCAGCATAACTCATGGAACTCCATGTCATCCGAAATAAAAGACAACTACTCATGCTTTGCGAAATGCTTGAGAAACGGAGATTGCCACTGAAGGTTGCTGTGGAAGATATTTATCCTATCCGCTCTCTGGATCTCAATGCTTACTACTGGGGTGTTGTGCTTAAATATATTAGTGATGCTTCAGGGCATGACGTTATTGAGTGCCATGAAGGATATAAAAAGAGGTTCAGTCCAGATATTAGGTTTGACTTATCCCAGGATAAGGGTATTTATGAGCCCGTTTTTGACATAGGCTCAACAGCAGATATGAATGTGCGAGTTTTCGCCGATTATATTTTTCATGTAAGAGTAGATGGTGAGCTCGAACATCATATCATAATTCCACTTCCATCAGAGGCATTTGTCCCTGAATTAGACTTCGATCACGACAAAATTGAAAATCATGCAGATTAGACAAACAGGATTAATACTAAAAATAATTATGAAAAGGGTTGTTGCAATATCGCTGTATCCTATCAGCATATATATCAAGGCAGGACATGGATCTCCCACTACTATCAATCATGAATGCATCCATTGGGAGCAACAAAAAGAGATGTTTGGATTGTTTTTCTATATCTGGTATTTGCTGGAATGGGTAATTAAGCTATTCCGGTATGGGAGAAAGTCCTACAATAACATATCATTTGAACGGGAGGCATATAAGAATGCCAGCAATAAAGACTATCTGCTGACAAGAAAACGATTTGCCTGGATAAAATACATTGCCCATGAATGAGAAAAAGAAATTTACCGGGCATATAGTCTCGGGAAAGCCAGTAACAACAGAGGACGGCATTAAAGCTGGCATAATCAAAGGAGTGCCGTTAAAAGGACCTGATGTAATAACCACTCATGACCTGGAAGAGATTGACAGGGCAGAGGAAGAAAAAAAGCAGTAACATGAAAAAAACACTTAAAGCAATTTTGAATCAGGGCGTTGATATTGTATTCGGTCTGTTAGCCCTGTTTTTACTGATCCTGCATTACGTCCGTTTTGCTAAGCTGGACGATATGTTTAAGGAATTGTACTATGAATTCGAAAGTTTTGCAATGACCGGGTATGCCTTAAAACCACTTGAAATGGTCGAGCAGATACAGGAGAGAATCAATGACTGGCAGGAGATAAATTTCCTCTGGCTTGTCGTTGGGTACGTAGCATTTAATGTCATTAATAAGGTACAGATGAACTTAAGGAATGAAGAAGAACTAATTGAGGAGGAAGGGAAATGAGAGCAAAAGCATTAAAAAAGAAGTACCCTGAAATATGGGAAGAAGTCTTTAAGGGTGTGCTAAATGATTTATTAACATGCATGCCTGGATGTGATATAAATTTCTATGAAGAAACAACAGAGCCAAGCAGGATAAGCAGGATTGCCCACAATGCAGCTTTCTTCGCCTGTAATGCTGTGCATCATGAGGTAAAAAAAGCGCATTTAAAATCTCTCAAATGAGCAGTTCTTATCAAAAACTGAAACAGGAAAACAATCTGCTGAAGATTCAGATAGCTGTACTCCGAAATGAATTGGGCACTGTTATCTTATGTCCCGATTCTTATGAAGCTGCAGAAATCAAATCAAGGGTCATATTCCAAAATGATGAGATAGCCCTTCTGGATATGCAGACCAGGAAAGATCGCAAGCCTCCATATTCAACAGGAGGGTTTATTCCTTATATAGAGAACCCAATAAGACTGATCAAATGACAAAGGATATGATTTCTCAGCAGCAGATTGATCGGGAGTTATCGAAGATTAAGTCTTGGTACATTGCGAACTGGCCCCTCTGCATATTTTGTGGGCACAGAGTAAAAGAGGGGACAGGGGATATTGCTCACTTAATCCGCAGGAGTTATTCACGAGATCTACAGACGGTAAAGTTAAACACAGGATTAGCCCATCGTGAATGCCATTACATTTTTGACAACGAACCGGATCAGGCAATTTATCTCCCCAGAATTATCGAAATCCTCTACATTGTGTATCTGCTTGATGAGAACTATTTCAATCTTATTGCCGGTCATTATGAACAACTAGCCGATGTGCTTCAGTTATTCCCTTCGGTCCCGTACCAGAAGATCGAACATCATGGAGAATTATTAACACTTCAATATTTATACTCATGAAACTCATTGAAAAACTACTTTTGAAGCTCGGTTACGTCAAGGCTGAGAAATACAACGAACTGCGAATCAACTATGAACTGATGCAGAAATTTGAT
>CAYWHV010000375.1:0-2972 GCA_964458045.1 uncultured Methanospirillum sp. | reverse complement strand
TCCCGTTTTAAATTGCCTTTTTCGGCTGCTCCAGTCGGACAGGATCGTTCGCAGTTTTTCACCCAGGACAGAAATAAAATAAATGGATGGCCATTTTCAATACCAGTTAGTTGTTTGCGATAGTGAAAAGTTCATCATCTGGTTTTTGTAACAAATTTTCCAGGAATTTCTTCTTGAGGGAATTAAATTTCTGAACCTCCTCTTTCGCTACAGAAGGGTCGGCCTTTATCTTTTTAAGTAAGTCCAAAAACCCATCAGGGAAGACCTCTTCACGGAGAGAAACGGTCACAGAATCACCAGTGGAGATTCTGGTCAGGATCATTTTGTAATTATCCATAGTGCGGTTCTTCGCAATTTTCCCACGAGCCTCGTGTGAATAATCTGTCAGCTCTGTTCCATCCGGTTTCAGGAGAATGAAGCGTCCGGGAGATGAGACATTCAGACCTTCTCCGGTGCCGGTTACATACCCCCCGGTATGAAGAGCCCCACATGAAACAAGGTTGCTGGTTATGCTGATATCTGATCGCTCAGGTATGGTTTCTCCCCACAGTTCAGGGATCCCGGTCAGGAGGGATCGGAACATCCAGGTGCAACACGGTTCATATTCAACTGATTCTGGTGCCTCGGTCCCCTCCTCTTCTGCCTCCATCTGAGCATGGTATGTAGAAACATCATCAAGGGTAATTTTTCCCTGACTACCACCGTCCATGATGATAATCGTGGATTGTAATTCAGGAGAAACGGGTACATAGGTTTCTGCATTTTCCTGGGGTGCTGCTGATACTGACAATGCACATGTGCTTATGAAAAGCATAATAGCTGCCATCAGGATAAATCGTATAGCCTTTTCTTTCATTAATGCTCACTAAATTATAAGATTTTTGGGACATATGAGAGGGTGCCGAAAAAGTTTTCGTCAGTAAAAAGCCGATAATCTCATACACACAAAAACCAGAAACAGAAATATCGGATCAGATAAGTCAGATCGGTACAATATGTTCAGATGAAGACTCTGGAAAAAGAGTATCCTGAAGAATTCAGACTCTCCATCTCATATGCATCGCCTAAAACCTGATGAGAAAAATTGGGTGTTCTTTTCAGACCAGGAGAGTTGTTCATAATTTTTCATATCCCGCTGGTCGTTCTATTGAATGGGTATCATCCCCTCATATCTTTCAAATGTGCCATTTTGGATGATTTTAAATTCGATAGGATAAAAGGCCACCCGGTTTTCATCAAACTGAACATCCCCAAGTGAACCAGGGTACTGATTTTTCGTAAACCAGGATGAGAGGCATTCCTGATCCTCCCCACAGGTTTCGACTGCATCATAGAGAATATTCATGGCATCATACCCTTCTGCTCAGTAGAATGTTGCTTCTTCCCCATATTCTTCACGGCACCTGGAGCAGAACGGATCAGATTTATTGAGTGCAGGAATGGTAAAGATAAGGCCATCTGCAGCCGGGGTTTCAAGGAGAGTATTTCGTTCTATGACCCGTGTTCCAACAAGTGGGACTGATATGCCGTTATTTCGTATCATTTCCGCAACCGCTTCGGCTTCTGACATACTGAGTAGCAGAATTATATCAGGATTGTTGTCTCTGACCGGGGTCAGGTCCAGACTGTCAGGCAGGGTATCAGGATCATACTGCACAATATCTACGATTTTTTCCGGGATAACAGATTTCAGGGCGTTCATATACCCATGTGCATAATCATTGTCCCCACCCAGGATTGCTACCCGGTCATACTGAGACAAGTATTCTGCAAGGATTGGAGATTCCTGTTCCACCCCAGGAGTGAACCGAACCAGTCTGTCATCAAAGTGACTCCGGTTTACGACGGCACTCCCAAGAGCAATCTGGACCATCCCATCATCTGCAGCATCAGGATAGACCACATTGGTAGTCCAGCTGGCAACTGTCACAACAATGGAAAGATCAGGATATTCTGATTTCAGGGCATTCCATGCAGATGTTGCTGTGGTCACGTTACTACCCGCATCTCTAACAACTGGCAGAATTGGTGAGTCAGGATGATCCTCCTCTACCATCTTAAAAGCCCTTTCATATTCTTCTCCGATATCTGAGACAAATCCACTCTGCATCACCAGAATTCCAACCGGTATTTTTTCGGTATTTTCCTGGAATGAAGCAGTGGTTGAGATATTATTTTCAGAATTATCCGGTGGGTTGAGTGCTGATGAGGTTGAACACAGGGCGATACAGAGTATACAAAGAAGGGTGAATCCATACCCCTTGCGATACATATCTCACATGTTTATGTCAATAAAAGATAATTTTATGTAATTTGGGTCCGGGAGATCTGTGTTTAACGAAAAAAAATTTCGAATACCTTATCGATCTATGATACATATATCTCTGAAGAGATGGCAATCCCTGATTATCAGACATTCCTGCTTCCGGTCCTGTTGGCTGTAAAAGATGGAAAAGAACACTCAGTCCAGGAGATTTATAGTCAAATAGCATCCTCATTTCATCTTTCTGAAGAAGAACTGAACCAAAAACTCCCAAGTGGAGTACAGTCTACCTATCATAACCGGGTCGGTTGGGCGAAGACATACCTTAAAAAAGCAGGCTTAGTTACCACCCCCTCACGGGGGAAGGTAAAAATAACTGATCGGGGGTTAAAAGTACTGAGTCAAAATCCAAAACGCATCGACCAAAACTTTCTCAGACAATTTCCAGAATTTCTGGATTTTAAAGACTTTCGAACAGACAGTCATTCACTATTAAAAGAAGAATCAGATACTGCAGAGAGTACCCTCACCCCACAAGAGATTCTTGAGAATAGTTATCAGGATGTTCGAAATAAATTGGCACATGAACTATTATCACAGGTTATGAGTAGTTCACCGGAGTTTTTTGAGCGACTGGTCGTTGATCTTCTGGTAGCCATGGGATATGGAGGATCACGGAGTGAAGCTGGGGAGAGGGTTGGAAAGACTG
>CAYWHV010000374.1:0-2977 GCA_964458045.1 uncultured Methanospirillum sp. | reverse complement strand
TGGAAAAATGTTATAAACTATATTCGTATTCTCTGTATTGTTTACAGCCACTCCGTTCTGCTTCTTTCTTACGGTCAACAAAGGTCTTCGACCTGAATCGACCATCGTAGGCTCCATCTTGGATCATGCGGTCTCGGACAATGCCGCCGAGCTTTGGTTTGCATTTCGTAGTTTTTTTCATTTTCTCATCCTCATGCGTTTTCCTCATGTTAATTAATATAGATTGCCCTCCGATAGACTTTCTATAATATTATTGAGTGTTTTGAGTGTTCACCGAGTAAGGGAGTGCAAAATATATTTTTTGATATCAGCTGAGTTCAAAGTCTGCTTAGAATCTTTAATATAGTCTTCAGTAGGAAAGGTGTGGATGATCCGAAATCCCTCACCCTTCTGAGTGAACTTATCAAATACAGGAATGCTGGAGACGGAATACTTACGACCATATCCTGACTGCATATTAGTAACTTTACGACTTACGATCTCAGATACATCATCCCCTTCAGAAATGGAATTAAAGATCGCTTCAACCAATTCATCACGACGTGATGAATAATTATCAGCAGATTCTTTAGCTTCATCAGCTTTAAAGCCTTCATACTTGTCGTGAGCTATTTTGCTGATATCGAACAATTGTTTTGCAATACCAGTAAAGTCAGCAGTCTTCATCCAAGTAGCCAGCACTACAAGATCATGACCAGACTGAACATATCTATTAAAATCTTCAGTCATCGATTCAGGAGTCGTATTCGAGCTCATACGCCAGCCATATCCTGTAGTGGAAAGATCTACATCCACAAGCTTTGGATCAAATGCATTTTTGTCAGCATTATCAGAGCGTCTCCAGGAATGATATTCGATCGTCAAATGCGTTCCCACACCTTTAATATCAACTCCATTTTCAATAGAGACTTTGAGACCCGCTTCTTGTAGTTTATCAAACCCGTGTTCAGACATTAATGGCTTAATCAAAGCAGCCTGTTCAGCTTCAATTAACGCATACTTTTCATTAGACAAGGCAGTTCTTTTAGCCCAAATAGCATTGAGCTCGTCTTTACCAGCATTGATTCGTTCAGCTAAAGTTTTCATGGTAACCTCTCATGTTGTTTTGATTATTATAACATCTTTTAGAAAAAACTCTAAAATTTATTTACCTTAAGTGTTTAGTGCAAGTTATTGTTATACATATACTTAGGTTTTTTGAGAAATTGTTATATTTCCCCCTTCTTGGTAATCGTGCTGCTCATTAAGCCATATAACCTTCAATCATATAACCGCTTGTTTTTATTACAGTATTATTATAACAGACTTTGAAAAAAAGTTATAAGAAAAAAGAGAGACCGAAGCCTCTCTATATGATTTGAATTTGTAAATTACTTGTTGACGACCCGCCACGCATGCGGATTTTTTCCGCTTGCTTCAAGTCTCTTTGCACATTCTTTGGAGCTATATTCCAGATATCCGTACAATTCCTTGACGGCTGATTTATAATCTTCGATAAGCTCTAACAGACGATAGCTTTCCACTTCGGAAAAATCGCTGTAGTTCGTAAGAGCATAGTGGATTCCTTCATCTTCCAATTTTTGAAGGACATAGTCGTACTTGTTCCCCTCAACTCTTTGAGAGAACGAATATATCGGGAACCCAGAGAACTCTGACAACAATACGTTTTCGAATACGGGTTTAACGTCTTCTGAAGCTGGAACTTCCTTATAGTCGCCTGCAAAGGGTACCATAGAATACCACTTATGGCAGACTTTCATTTTGGTTTTATCTTTGCTGAGACATTCGAATTCGGGATGGGAATGCAGTTTATACCCGCCTCGCCACGCTGGAGCATTGGAATATTTTGGTTTCACATAGCCAACCAGGGATTCACCCTGGACCAATTCAAGCGGATTCAATTTTGCATGTTTCATGCTAACCTCTCATATTGTTTTTATTATTATAGCTGACGTGAGAAAAATCGTATAAGAAATTTTTGATTACTTGAGTATGCACTTGTTCTACCCCTATTATAGCTATATATCTAATTTTAGTATAATGTAATAAGAGGCTTATTACAAGCCTCTTATTCATAATTAATTGCAGTAGCTGTTCTTACACTTATATCGTCATGTCATCGGACAACATGCATGTTTCATATACCATGTTCCACGCATCTAGCAGCTCATTGATTCTTCTTTCAAAGAAGGGAACAATATACTTATTAATAATAGCTTTCCGATGGGTAGTTTCATCTGAGAGCTCGCAGACACTTCCCCAATTACCACTCAACTCAATCCATCCACCAGACCGACCAGTTTGATCTACCTGTAAGTCAAAGGTAGGATATTTCGCTCTTAGTGTTTTTTGCAGCTGCGCAATTTCACATAGCGTCCACCAAGCACAGTATTCTTCAATGACTTCGAGTCTCTCGTCGTCACCCTTGGCATAACTGTTATGTAGTTGTAGACGGTCGATAGCATTCTGTGTACTTGCGTTGACGGGATTCTTAACATTAATTGCGAACTGTCGATTGTGCACTCTATAAGTTCTCATGAGAACCTCCATAACCTTTTTAATTATTATAGCTATATATCTAATTTTAGTATACAAAAAAAGGATGACATAATATCATCCTTTCATTGGGGCAGAAACTATAGATTAGGAATTAGTCCAGCCATACTTGGAATACAAAGGCACATTCTTTGCCCAGATCCAAATACGATTGTCATGCTGATACTCGATATATTCAGCTTTGCAGATTGCAGCTTTCAGAGTGTGTTCATAAGCTGCCTTGAATCCGCTTGCAGTAGCTGCGTCATAAAAGCCAACGATCTCCACAGTCGAATCATCCATATGCAGCTTCAGACTCTTCTCTTCAGGGCACATCAGAGTGTCAGTCTCACCTTCAATCTCAACACGCTCGGAAAAAATCTCATTGGCAATCTTGTTGAACAGTTCATCTTTCTTAATAGTAGTTGCAACTACGTCAGGG
>CAYWHV010000373.1:0-2979 GCA_964458045.1 uncultured Methanospirillum sp. | reverse complement strand
GTTCGATGATCGCTCGTTGAGAAAAATGTCAGACGTGCAGGTAGGCCACCAGGTTATGGTCATAATGAGTGACCACCTTCCTATGAACGGGATCGAATTTCTTTTCTATGGATAATAGCGGTGAAAAGGCATCCCTCCCGATCATCGATAAGGTCAATGCCCGGCCAGTTTTCGAACGCTCTCTGAATACCTGAACCAAGACCACGATAGGGGAGCAGGCCTTTTGCAATAAAGGAGACCAGAACAGGATTTCGGATATTGGAGTTGCCTTTTCGAATCTTCTCAACAGAGAGATTATTTGGCAGATTCCCGGGACTGATAATCTCGATACGATTGTCGAAGATGAAAATCCTGATTGGGGCACTGATCAGATAATCCCGATGTACAAGAGCATTGACCAGGAGTTCTTGCAGCAGGTATTTCTGGAACTCCCGGGGAGTTTACTCCTCTTCCGGCTAATTAAACAAATGTTCCGTTCTGTTTTCGTGACTGAAAGTAAAATGAGAGCAAAAAAGCGGATTAACGTATAAGGAGAGAATTATCAGACCTCATATTTGTGAATAAGCCATTTGAATAATACGCACAATTTAAGAATAACTTTAATCCACAAGAAGAATTTTAAGAAGAGTGCGAGGGAAGCGATTTGAACGCTCGAACGCCTTCGCGACAAGGCCCTCAACCTTGCTCCTTTGACCTGGCTCGGATACCCTCGCTCAATGAACAATAATTGCACTGCATTACCGGAGATCAGAATTTTACCTGAACATCGGGTCTCTGTGCCTGAATAAGGTCGATGTCGTACGTAAAGAACTTATCTATTTCACTCCCGGAGAAGACCCACTGCCTAATACCAATGAAGAACAGAAAAAGATCTATGTGGTCTGCAATTCTCGGCTGGTTTGCTGATTCCCCGTCACAAACCAGGGTCGTCAGGTTTCTTCTTGAAAACGGATTCGGAGTGAATGAAGATGGAAAAATCGCTTGTAACACCATAGCGGTGGCAGCTACGCAGGTTGCCGCCAAACTCCACGTTGACCGGAGGGTAGTCGAAGCCACCGCCCGCCGCATCCTCACATCACCCTTCCGGGACATCTTCATCAACATGCGGGCCACCCCCGATCTCTCAGTAATTGCAGAGAGTCTCTCCCTCTCAGTCATCACCGTCATACCCCAGGACGCGAGCAGACCTGGCATTGTTGATGCCTGCATTCATATACTGTCATCCCACAACATAGGCCTGCGGCAGGTTTTTGTCACCGATCCACACCTCTCAGAAGAGCCGCGCCTGGTGATCATCGCTGAAGGAAAAATGCCCCCCGGAGTCATCGATGAACTCAGGGAATTGCCAGTTGTGAAGAGACTTATCTTCTAAATCAGCACACAGAGGGCTTTTTCAGCCGCTCTAATTCATCCGCCAGTGCAAGAAACCGTTCCCTGACCGGCTCATCAAACCGGTCAAGAGATGACACAAACTCTTCTCTGCTGATCACCCGTGTTCCTTTGACCAGGTTATCAGCATGGGCCACAATCTTCTCCTCAAGTGTCTCCGGGATCCGGTCAACTGCAGGAAGTCCGAACCCTGACCGTTCATCTGCACGAAGACCTGCCCCGATATGTCGCTCGACAATCAGGCATATTCGCTCATCAAACCCAAGGGACCGACAGAGAATTCCACCCTCATCGGCATGGCCCATCCCATGAGTTTTGGACCGGCCGATATCATGGAGTATCGCTCCTGCTACAACTAATTGAGTGTTTACTGCTGTTCCTGCACCGGCAATGTCAGATGCTATCCTGACAGCAACATCACGGACAACACGACAATGCTCAATGACCCTGGGATCGCACCCGGCTTCGATAAGAAAAGAAAGGAATTCGTCTCCCGGACTACACATGACCGAGATTCTCATCAATCCGTGCAATGCGTTTTTGCAGAGCGTTTACCAGCAGGTCATTGTCAAAATGAACCATCTTGTTTTCACATTCCTGGCAGACAAACTGTGTGTCCATTGCATCAGAGAATGTGACTGTATTCCCGCAGTTCGGACAGTTATAAAATGCGTTCTCATTCTCGTATTTGTACCGCTTGCGGAGTTTTTCCACAATAATCTCAAGATCCTTGGAGACTGAATCATACATATTGTCCAGTTCAAGAACCCAGAGATAGGTCAGCCAGCCGGTCTCGTTATTTTTTATTCTGCGATATTTTGCCAGCCGGTGTTCATACAGAGTATACAAGGTATTCCGGACTGAATTCAGGTTAATCTTTGTGACCTCTGCAAGCTCTTCATCACTGTATTCCTTATCTGTCGGAAACCGCCGGATGAGTTCAATTCCCTCATCCCCAATCATCCGGTGAAGATATGCAAAAATAGCCTTGTCAGCCAGTATCTCCTCGTGGGAAGCCATCACCGTATATATTGCCCTACAACCCTGATAGTAGTATCCAGTGCATTCTCTGCAGACGCTGAATCAGGCCCGGATCCATACACGCTGATAACCGCTCCTCCTTCTTCAAACGAGGCAGGAGGGACCGGAATGTCAGCAACCCCCGGAGCAAGGAAGGAGAGATCATCCAGAACGGCGCATTGCCGGTCAGCAAAGAGAATCCGGCGGATGGCATACTGTTTCGGGACCGGCATAGTATCAGGCAGGATTCCCTGACATGCATCAAGGTGGATTTTCACCAGATTTATTCCGGTAGCGGTCTCGATGGTGTCAAGCGTTGCAACAAACCGGGGATTGAGCTCGATTGCATAGACCTCGTCATCGCTGACCATGAAATCAATCCCAAGAATACCAAGACACCCTGACGCTGCTGCTGCACGTTCTGCATAGGAGATCATCTGGTCCTGCAGCGGATGGTCAAAGGGCGTCAGGGAACCTGCAAACCCGAACCGGTACGGACCTTCACCCCGGAGAATCTGACGGTTCACCGCAAGAGCACATGCCCGGCCACACCCGGCAACAACACAGACC
>CAYWHV010000372.1:0-2980 GCA_964458045.1 uncultured Methanospirillum sp. | reverse complement strand
GGTGGAGCGACGGAAGAATTGTCAAAATGGAGATCGGGACAGATATAACCGCCCAAAAAACGGATGAGAAAACACTTCAGGCTTCAGAACAGCGGGTTCGGACCTTACTTGAGAATATTCCCTTCGGAATCCTTCTGGCAGATGGGAAAACCCGGCGATTCACCTTTGCAAATGAGGCAATATGCCAGATGCTGGGATATACGTGTGATGAACTCGTAGGGATGACACCTCAGGATATCCATCCCCCTGATGAGTATCCCCGTATCAGGGAGATATTTGATCAGATGGCAACGGGAACTGTAGAATCCTACGAGGGTATCCCCCTATTACGAAAGGACGGGAGTATATTTCCGGTGAGAATTCATAGTTCAATTCAGGAATTAGAGGGACAGTTATATCTTCTTGGGATCTTTTCAGATATTACCGAACAGAAAATTGCAGCAGAGAAGATTCTGGAATTACAACGTCGTGAGTCTGATATCATCAACTTTTTACCAGATGCTACCTTTGCCATCGACCGGGAAGGGAAGGTGATTGCATGGAACCGGTCCATAGAGGAGATGACCGGGATTTTGGCAGAAGATATGCTGGGAAAAGGAGACTATGAGTACGCCATACCCTTCTATGGAGAGCGGAGACCTCTTCTTATTGATCTCTCCCTCCTCCCTGATGAGGTAATCGAGAAGAAGTATCAGGATCTCCGGTATGAGAGGAGAATTTTGGTTGCTGAAACAGCGAATGCACGACCAAAAGGGATGGAAAAAGTCCTCTGGGGAATGGCTACACCCCTCACCGATGCAGAAGGGACCGTGATTGGTGCCATAGAATCCATCAGGGACATTACTGAAGTCAAAGAGACAGAGAAGGCTCTCCGATTATCCCAGGAGAAGTATTCAACATTATTTCTTTCCAGTCCGGATGCCATCATCATTTCAGACCTTGATAGTGGGAGGATCATTGAAGTCAATGATGCATTATCCCTGAACCTGGAATATTCATATGAGGAATTGATAGGCAGGAACACAATAGAACTTGAATTGTGGAGTTCACAGGAAGAACGGGATCAATTTATCGAACTCATCAAAAAACAGGGAAGAGTTGAGGGATTTGAAGGCATAACTCATTCAAAATCAGGAAATTCGTTCTGGGTATCAATCTCTGCTGAAGTAATTACCCTGGAGGGTCAGACATTTCTCATCAGCACCATCCGTGATATATCCGGGCGGAAAAGGAATGAGATCGCTCTGAAAGAAAGTGAGGAGAAATACCGCAATGTCATTGACAAGGCCCTGGACGGGATCGTTATTGTTCAGGACTTCCACCTCGTATTTTTAAATGAAGCATTTGCACGAATGATCGGGAGTACGATTGATGATCTCACCGGACGAGACTTTCGGACACTGTTCCCCCCTGATAAGCAGGAAGAGATAGCAGAGATTATAAAGAAAAGACTGGCAGGAGAACCATTGCCCAGGATATATGAAACCAGTCTGCTTCGAAACGATCAAGAAGAGATTCTAATAGAAGTAAATGGGGCATTGATATCATATCAGGGTGCTTCGGCAGATCTCATTATCATCCGGGACATTCGTGAGCGGAAGAGACTTGAATACTCACTCCTTGAAGCATTGCAAAAACTCAAAATTCTGAGCGGAATAACAAGGCATGATATTATCAACGATTTAAATATCATCACCGTATCTCTGGATTTGGTACTTGATTCGGATTTGACACCAGATCAACAGGAATACATCACCAATGCCCTTACTGCAGGGGAGACGTTGAAAAATACCATCGAATTTACGAGGGAATGTGAGGATTTCGGATCTCTCTCCAGCCGGTGGATGCACCTTTTTCGTATTGTAGATAAAGCGAGATCAAAGGTTTCCTTAGGAGATATCACGGCTGACATTTCGATCTCTCCGGATATTGAGATATTTACAGATCCCATCATTCAGAAGGTCTTTTCAACCTTGTTTGAAAATTCCGTCAGGCATGGGACTACTATCTCGGCCATTCGCATTACAACAGAAAAAAAGGGGAAAAAGATCATTATTGTCTACGACGATGATGGAATAGGAGTTCCAAAAGAAGAAAAGGAGAGAATCTTTCAGCACGGATATGGAAAGAATACCGGGATGGGCCTGTATCTGGTAAGAGAACTTCTGTCAATCACCGGACTTAATATCCGTGAAACAGGAAAACCTGGAAAGGGGGCACGTTTTGAAATTGTTGTCCCTCATGGAATGTTCAGGTATCAAAAGCATTAAACCCGGGCTTTTTTTAAGGTCTTCAGTCTCCTTAACTGATTATCCCTGGTGTCGACAGGATCTATGAGGTGGGGGAAAAAACCAAGTCCTGTTTTTTTTTTGTTCCTCTTGGTGGCTCACTCCCACCACTGACGGTACGCAAAACTCCATTTGGCCGAACATCTTTTTCTACCCTATTGGGAGTACCTTCAACTTCGGCATTCACAGTGAATATATATAGAGGATAGCGAAAAATTACCTTTTCGCGATCTCATTTTTCCAAAGAGGATATAAACCCCAATATATTGGGAGGCGGGTATGAGCAATCCTCATATGGCTGATGGAACAAATACCTCATTTGTTACTCATCCCGGCGAATAGTATTAAAAAATGAATGATAACACTCCGTTCCTTCCCATTTACATGACAAACAAAGATTTGCAACAAAAAGAGCCTGAAATAAATATCCTCTATGTGGATGATGAACCGGATCTTCTCATGATCGCGAAGCTCTTCCTTGAACGGTCAGGGACGTTCAGAGTTGATACCCTGACCTCTGCAAAAAAGGCCCTTGACTCATCTCTTCTTCATACGTATGATGCCATAATCTCCGATTTTCAGATGCCGGAAATGGACGGGATAGAATTTCTCAAGGAAGTTCGCAAACAATATGGAGATATCCCATTCATTCTTTTTACCGGGCGGGGTCGTGAAGAGGTGGTTATAGAGGC
>CAYWHV010000371.1:1026-2981 GCA_964458045.1 uncultured Methanospirillum sp. | reverse complement strand
CCTTTTCTTCACTATACTCCTGGTGGACGTTATCTGCTTCTTTCTACTATCGGTTGTAATCTCTCCTGTGAAGGGTGTGTATCGTATGTTCTGGCAAAGAACCAGGATTTGTTAACCGATGCTCTGATTCATGCAAACCCGGCCGACGTTCTTCGCATGGCGAAAGATAACGCCTGCATCGGAGCGGTTTTTTGCCTGAATGAGCCGACAGTCTCACTCAGGACCGTCGCCCGTGTAGCCCAGGAACTACATGCTGCCGGATTATCCATAGGGTGTGCCTCGAATGGATGTATGTCGGAAAAAGCACTGGACATTCTTTTAGACCATATGGATTTTATCACCATCGGACTGAAGGGACTGTCAGATCATGCATACCAGATCAACGGGGCTCCTTGTAATGCAGAACAGGTCTTTCAAACCCTGAAAACAATTCATTCCAGAAAGATACATCTGGAGGTTGCTGCAGTCTGCAAAACATCAGACATGGAAGAGATTGTCACTATTGCGCAGCGGTTACAGGAGATATCTGCTGATATTCCCCTCCATGTTATGCGGTTTATTCCCTTTCATGGAGCAGATACAGCGCTTGAACCCTCCGCCTCTGCTGCTGAGGACCTGATATCAGCCTGCAGGAAATATCTGCCTTTTGTCTATCTTTTCAACACACCGTCAACCCGTTACCTGAATACATACTGTCCGAATTGTAATGAATTACTTGTTGAGCGTTCATTTAACGGGCCGATGGGGGCACGTTTCTCAGGAAGGTATGCGCCGGTATGTCCTTCCTGTACGTATTCCATCCCGGTTAAAGGGAGGTGGTATACACAGTTCTATCAGGAACCACGGTTCAGAGGGGGGTATAGAACTCCTGTGGCACTTGACATGGTGTACAGTATTCTAAAAGCGGTAGGTATCTCTGACGAAGCCACTATGGGACTGGTATTAACAAAACTATTATCCAACGATTGCCTGGAACAATTACAGACAAGGCTTCAGACTCCAAAGGGATATATCGAATTTTTACAGGTATTACAACAATGGTCAGGGAGTAGCTCATTTGAGCCGGTCATCAGATTCCTCAATGGAAGAGTCCAGATGATCGAGAGATATTCCAATGTACCGAATAAACCGCGTGTACTTTCAGTCCTTTCCCATCCGCTCCTCCCCTCATATCCGGATAAAATGGAAAATACACTCATAACACTTGCAGGAGGAGATGTTTTGAATTATACCCTGGGATATGATGAAAAAACCTCTGAACGATTTACACGGGATGCATTTCAAGAATTACAACCGGAGATTCTTGTTGTTTCAGGCCCCGGTCATCTGACGCACCAGGATTTTATACAGTTATGTATGAGAGAAGCCCTGACTGCTCCTGCAATAGAGGAGAATAATGTTTTCATAGTCCCAGGAGCACATTTGAGAACCGGTCCATCCTGGATTCTGACCTTGGAATCAATCGCGAATTATCTTCATCCGGATGTTTTTGATTTTGACCTGGAGTATGAAAAAGGGGCTCTTCTCAAAACATTACCCGGACTTGAGTAGATACAGATATCAGAAAATTCTCACAAAATTTTTTCTGAATACCAGGCTGGTGAAGGTATGGGACTACTCTGTTGTCAGGTAATCCCAAAACCTATGGGTTTGCATATATGAATCGGAGATGAATGACCACTAAATATACGGTGAATTTGTATCAGGATGCAGTGTTTTCCCGATTTTCCTGCTCCTTTACTATTCCCGTAATTTGAACCTTGATTTTTTGCTTCAAAGGCATATCAGGCTTTTTTGTGCCATTCCAGGAGTATCCCATTACCTCACAGAGAACGCGATTTCCACCGATTATTCTCTCGATTTCCGTTGCCTCTCCGTTATTCTGGTTGATCTGAAATTCTTTTACAACTGCATTCCATTCAGATGGATACAGTGCAATTTCATATAATTCATTA
>CAYWHV010000371.1:604-1016 GCA_964458045.1 uncultured Methanospirillum sp. | reverse complement strand
CTCGTGAATTGCAATACAAGATAGATCATCACCTTATATATCTGTTCCCATTCGTTGATTGATATCGATGAAAAACAGCATAGATAAGTTAAATACCGAAAAAATTTTAGCATCCAGTCTGCTACTTGTGTAAAGAAAAGTGGTGGTTAGAGAACATAGTCTGACTGTTATTGAGGTTTCCCGGTAGTCAAAACAACATGATCGGATTGTATATGGTACCGGTCAGAGTACTCTTGAAGTTGTCTATGGTTTATTCTTCAATGTGCTGGAAGTACTAACCACCATATATTAATTTGAATTGAAAGTTAATAAAATTATTTAAGCGGATCCTTCATGCAATAAACCATCAATACATTCCATTCTCCAAAGCCGACCAGATCATCATTCCCTTGTATATTTCCGATTGTGTATG
>CAYWHV010000371.1:0-594 GCA_964458045.1 uncultured Methanospirillum sp. | reverse complement strand
TAAAATTATTTAATGTGGCCTCTTGATGCATTATTCCAACAATTTCGTGAAATTTCAAGAATAATGAACAATTTTTGTGTTTTCTCTAACGGATGAGATTTTATTTTTGGGTTATGTACTTTGAATTAATTATTGAAACCATTAAACAATTTTATGTATATGTATCACTAATACTCAGAGGATACTATCGATTAAACCTGGAGATTACATGAGAATAAGTGCACGTAATTCAATTAAAGGGACCATTACATCCATCACGAAAGGCCCGGTTAATTCAGAAGTCGTTCTTGATATAGGGAATGGCGTACTAATAACCTCGGTAATTACCACCCATGCAGTAGAGAACCTGGGACTGAAAGAAGGGAATATGGCATGGGCGGTGATCAAGTCTTCTGAAGTAATGATTGCTGTTGATTAACGATAGAACGGGATTAAAAAGGGCTGAAAGGGAATAATTAGGTATTCTAGGGAGATTCATTCTCTCCAATGTGACCAGTTTTTTCAAAAATTCTGATCACTTTATTCAGAATTCACATTTTTTATCCGCCCTCGTTCAATCTCCAGAATTTTTTTGGCAATTCCGGATATCTCAGT
>CAYWHV010000370.1:0-2987 GCA_964458045.1 uncultured Methanospirillum sp. | reverse complement strand
TTGAAACCATGACTCACCACATTTTCGGGCCGGTCATCTCAAGACGACTTGGACGATCTCTTGGGATTGACCTCATCCCTTTCAAGACGTGTTCATATAACTGTGCATATTGTGAATGCGGGGCAACAACTGATCTCACATCACAAAGAAAAGAATTTTTTCCTGCCGATGAGATCATACACCAGTTGGATACTGTTCTCTCCTCTTCTCCAAAACTTGATTATATCACGTTTGCAGGTTCAGGTGAACCCACCCTCTCTCTCTCCCTTGGTCCCGTGCTGGCATACCTGAAAAAAAACTACGAACAATATAAGGTAGCGGTTCTTACAAATGGAAGTCTCTGCACTGACCCAGCAGTAAGGAGGGATCTTCTGCCTGCTGATCTCGTGAGCCCGACGATAACCACAACCACACAAGAGATCTTCGAGAGAATACACAGACCTGCTCCAGGTCTATTCGTAAAGGAGATAATCCAGGGCCTACAGTCTTTGAGGAATGAATATTCAGGCCAAATCTGGCTTGAGGTTTTTCTGGTCCCCGGTCTCAACACCTCAGATACTGAACTTGAAATGCTCCGGAATGCAGTATTCAGCATCAGACCGGATCGAATCCAGTTAAATTATCTTGACCGGCCAGGAACTGAATCATGGGTATCTCCTCCTGAACCTGTACTCCTCAAGAAGATTCAGGAATTTTTTATTGAAGGAGGGATACCGGTTGATATCACCGGGTTTGATGAAATAACTCCTCTTCTTGCTCAGGATGATAGTATTGCCCTGATTGACGAAACACTCCGTCGTCGTCCCTGTACTGCTGAAGATATCGCACAAATGACTGGTCTTCAGGCACCGGAGATCAGAAAAAAACTGGCCCTGATGGTTCAGCAGGGCACTGTTCAGGCAAAAAGTGGGGAGCGGGGAATTTTTTATTGGATCTCCCCAGATGCCTGAAAAAGGAACAGATCATCAGATCTGTTCACTTCTTTTTTTCGTTATATCCCTATCAGGATAAACCGCATGATACCGCCCACAAAAAATGCGGTCGTTGCCATTACAATTACTGATTTTATCATTCCGGTAAATCCAAGCTCACGGTATAGTACTGCAAAAGCCCCGGCACAGGGGAAGTACATCGTCAGCGTGGTAACCGCTACAACCATCTGCTGAGCGGTCATATCCAGGGGAAGGAGCATACCTATAGCCAGATCTTTTCTTAAAAATCCGGTCAGAAGAGCTCCGGAAGCTTCCTTTGGCAGCCCAAGCCAGCCAACGATAAGGGGAGCGAGTGCTGTCCCGAGCCAGGCAAGGAATCCGGTTGCATATAATATGTTGATCAACAGGACCCCGAGGAACAGATATGGCACCGCTTCTGCAATGAAAGCAACAAGACGCATCCAGGTCTTTTTCATGACCATGTTAAGCCGGGGGGTCCGGTATGGAGGTATTTCAAGAAATATCTCCGGACACTCGCCATGTATGAATCGACTGAGAACCATCCCGATGGTGATATACACAATCACAAGCACTGCAATGACCAGAAGGATGTATAAAAATCCAAACTGTCCGATAGTCCCGAATATCATGGCAGTCTTTGCCATGCAGGGGATAGAGATTGCTATTAATGTTGCAGCAATGAACCGTTGTTTTCGTGTTTCAAGAACCCGGGTTGCAAGAATACCCGGAACATTGCACCCAAGACCTAAAAAAACCGGAACAATACCATACCCATGCATCCCCAGACGGTGAAAGAAGGTATCAGTCAGGGTTGCGAGCCGGGGCAGGTAACCAGAATCCTCAAGGAGTGCTGCGAGGATGTAAAAAACTATGACATATGGGAGGACAATCCCAAACGGAACATAAAGGCCCGTTGTCAGAATTCCCATTGACTGTTCAAAATCAATCCCTCCGTCGACCAGTTCCCCAATCAATATCTGATGAATAAATCCCGGTCCGATGAATTCAGACACCTGGGTGATGATCGGAAGATACAGTTCGAAGAGAGGGTCGGTGATATACGTTATACAGGCCTCACCAATAAAAATTACCGCCCATAATGAGACCAGAATTACCAGTATAGCAACAGGGATTCCGGTTATCGGTTTGATGGTGATATCAGATATCAGATCACGAAGAGTATGGTGGCGATGGGTAATGGTCTGAACTTCCCTCGTGATCTGTCCGATCATGACCCATTTTTCCTCATCGCTGTAGTTCTTCTGCTCTGGGACGGGAACATCTTGTGAGAAATAGGAAGCAAGCTCGGCAATACCTTCGCCGGTGACCGCAACAGTCGGAATGACCGGTACACCAAGCAGTTCCTGGAGCCTGGACACGTCTATTTCAATGCCCGTATGTGCGGCTTCATCCCATAAATTCAGGACAACAAGCAGGGGAACATTCCTTGAAAGGAGCTCCAGAGTAAGGATGAGATTTCGCTCAAGGTTTGTGGCATCTAGAACATTTACCACAATATCCGCTTCATTCAGAATGCGTAATGAGACCTCCTCGGCAGGGTTTGTTGGATCAAGAGAATATGTTCCGGGTGCATCGATGATAAACACCCGTTCCCTGCCAAGACATGTCGCTCCCTGTGAATAATCAACCGTCGTTCCGGGAAAGTTAGATGTAATCACATGGGTTCCGGTCAGCCGGGAAAATACCACACTCTTCCCAACATTCGGATTCCCCATCAGAACAATCTTCTTCAACTGGTCATCTCCACCATGATCCGACAGGCCAGTCCTCTGCCAAGGCTGATCATCTTCCGGTCAACCTTCACAACGATCGGTCCTTGAAAGGGATGATGTGTTACCACAGAAATATCTTTTCCTTCAAGGATACCTATTGAACGCAGTTGATTCTGCATCCCGTGGCCACCTTGTATCCCGATAATTTTTGCGGTTTTTCCTTCCTCAAGTTCTATAACAGATATGACCATGTATACCAGATTCTATCATGAGTATTGAATTTAGAACATACTAATATTTT
>CAYWHV010000369.1:0-2993 GCA_964458045.1 uncultured Methanospirillum sp. | reverse complement strand
CTGAACCTGGCACATGAACGGGCCATCCTTCTGACACTCCGGGGATACACCAGGGGAGGCATGCATTGCCCGTCCTTTTTCTCTCCCCGTACAGACTGGATAAACGGGGCATTTTCATGCACCATTTTCCTTTATTCCCTGATTGCAGGTGACTTTTTTAATATAGCCGGATCAACCTTTATTGTTTGAACCGCACCCTGGCGGTTTAATAGGTGTCCATATGAGTTCTGACCGACAAAAACGGCTTTATATTACAGATACAACACTTCGGGATGCGCACCAGTCACTCATCGCAACCAGAATGCGAACTGAGGACATGATCCCGCTGACCCGCTCAATTGATAAGGCCGGTTTCTTTTCGGTTGAAGCATGGGGAGGGGCCACGTTTGACAGCTGCATCCGGTTTTTAAACGAGGATCCCTGGGAACGTCTGCAAAAACTCAAGGAAGAACTGAAACACACGCCAATACAGATGCTTCTGCGTGGGCAGAACCTGGTCGGATACCGGCACTACTCTGATGACGTGGTTGACCGGTTTGTTGACCTCTCGCACAAAAACGGGGTCGACATCTTCCGTGTTTTTGACGCACTCAATGATATCAGGAACATGGAGCGCCCGATGACCAGGGTGAAGGAGACCGGCGCCCACCTTCAGGGAACAATATCATACACAACCAGTCCGGTCCATTCGGTCAGAGGGTTTGTCGATCTCGCCCGTGAACTCTATGCCCATGACTGTGACTCCATCTGTATCAAGGACATGGCCGGGCTTATCATGCCGGCAATTGCAAAAGAACTCATCACCGGTATCAAGGATGAGATGGATGTGCTCGTGGACCTCCACAGCCATTGTACGAGCGGCATTGCCCCGATGTCATATGCTGCTGCCATCGATGCCGGTGTGGATATTCTCGATACCGCCATGTCCCCCTTTGCCCTTGGAACCAGCCAGCCACCTACCGAGAGTATCGTTGCATCAGTTCAGGGAACAGCCAGGGATACCGGCATCGATCTGATGGACCTCAGGGCGGTCAGGAACGAGTGCCTGAAAATACGAAATAAATATGAGGGGCTCTTCACCCCGGTTGCCGAGCGGGTGGACAGCGATGTCCTCATCTACCAGCTGCCTGGCGGGATGATCACAAACCTTGTCTCACAGCTGCAGGACCAGGATGCCCTGGATAAGATGGAAGCGGTACTTGATGAGATCCCCCGGGTCAGGGAAGACCTCGGGTTCCCGCCACTGGTCACTCCTACCTCACAGATAGTCGGAACCCAGGCAGTATTCAATGTCCTGACCGGAGGACGGTACAAGACCATCTCAAACGAGGTCAGGGACTATGTAAAAGGGCAGTATGGAAAATCGCCCGGCCCTATCTCCGATGAGATCCGAAAAACCATCATCGGGAATGAAGAGGTCATCACCGTCCGGCCTGCAGACCTGCTCGCACCGATGTTCGAGAAGATGAAGGCAGAAGCAACCGGCGCAGGCCTCATAAAAAAAGAAGAAGATGTCCTCACCTATATCCTCTATCCTGCAATCGCACCCTCATTCCTGAAAGGGGAGCGCAAACCTGAGCCTATCCCATGTGCAGCCCAGAAGAAGGATACCGGTCTATCAATGCCTTCATCCATGCAGGTTGAAGTAGACGGGGAGACATTTACCGTCAGGATTCTTGCCATCGGGGATCAGCTGGTTGAGGGAAACCAGAAGGGAACCGAAGCACCGAAGTCGGACATTCCAGGCGGGGTCAAGAGCAATATGCAGGGAATGGTCCTGAAGATCATGGTCGGCAGGGGCGACAAGGTGAAGGTTGGAGAAACCCTGGTGGTTCTTGAAGCCATGAAGATGGAAAACCCCATTACGAGCCAGAGGGAAGGAGTGGTAAAGGAGATTTTTGTCGATGCCGGAGACACGGTCCTTGCTGGTGATGTGCTCCTGGTGGTTGAATGAAATATTTCGAGAAGATCCTTATTGCAAACCGTGGTGAGATCTCCATCCGTGTCATGCGTGCCTGCCGTGAGCTGGGCATTGACACGGTTGCCATCTACTCCGAAGCAGACAAGGACTCACTCTTTGTCCATTATGCAGACGAGGCCTTCCCGGTCGGGCCGGCGCCCCCATCCAAATCATACCTGAACAGGGAGCGGATCATCTCAGTCGCAAAAAAGGCAGGTGCCGAGGCGATTCATCCGGGGTATGGATTCCTTGCAGAGAATGCTGAATTTGCGCGGCTCTGTGAAGAAGAAGGCATCACGTTCATTGGTCCGAAATCCAGAACCATCGCCGCAATGGGATCAAAGATCCGGTCGAAGCAGACCATGAAAGAGGCCGGGGTCCCGGTCCTTCCAGGAACTGACGGAGGGATTGATGATCTTGACATGGCAGCAAAGGTTGCTGATTCAATCGGCTACCCGGTCATCGTCAAGGCAAGCGCGGGTGGAGGTGGTATCGGGATGCAGATCGTCCACGATCCCTCGGAGATAGAATCTGCCATTGACGGTGCCATGCGGATCGCAGAGTCTGCATTCGGTGACCGGACGGTGTTCATAGAGAAGTACCTGCAGAAGCCACGGCATGTTGAGGTCCAGGTCTTCTGCGATGAGCATAAAAACCGCGTCCACATGTTTGAGCGTGAGTGTTCCATCCAGCGCCGGCACCAGAAGCTCATCGAGGAGGCACCCTGTCCGATCATGACCCCTGAACTGCGTGAGAGGATGACAGACTCTGCGCTCAAAGTTGCCGAGGCAGTGGATTATGTCAATGCCGGTACGGTCGAGTTCCTCTATGACAATGGCGAGTATTACTTCATGGAGATGAACACACGGCTGCAGGTTGAACATACCATCACCGAGCTGGTCACCGGTATCGACATTGTCAAGGAACAGATCATGGTTGCATCAGGAGATCCCATTCAGTATGGGCAGGAGGATATTACCCTGCGCGGTCATGCGATTGAATGCCGGATCAATGCTGAAGATCCTCTGAATAA
>CAYWHV010000368.1:0-2998 GCA_964458045.1 uncultured Methanospirillum sp. | reverse complement strand
TCAAAGCAAGATGAGCCGAATGGCGGCTCGCATACATCTTCGGGCAGATCTCCCCGAAAATGAGAAGCAGGATGACCACCACAACGGTTGCAATCGTGACGGCAAATCCCCCTTCGCCAAATATTCCGATGGCAACAGCGGTTGCAAGTGATGCAGCGAGGATATTCACGATATTATTCCCGATGAGAATCGTGATCAGAAACCGGTCAGGATTCTGCTTGAGAATCTCCAGAGCCCTGGCTCCAGGAACCCCGTCATTTACCAGGGTACGGACTTTTGCACGGGTGATCGAGAAGAGTGCAACCTCTGATCCGGAAAAAAAGGCAGAACAGACGAGTGCCAGAGTAAAGATGCCAATATACAGGTAATATTCTATCATTTCTGAAGTGAGCCCCTCCCGCCAGTCAGCACCGGAAAATTCCCAGGTTTTTTTCTCCAGAAATCCTGAAGTTTTCCTTTATCACAGGTATTCACCACACAGAGGGGATCCGGATCTCCACTAATGTGATTAATGAGAGCGGGCCACGGAAATATCAACCTTTTCTCATCCACCCTAACCGTCAACCCATTCATCCGGACACGGGGGAAGAGAGGTATTCCCTCACCGTTGCGACATCTGAAGCGAGAGTGGAGATTTTTTCATCATATGTCAGACCTAAACAGCGTCAAAGTGATCACTAGGCATACTTGACCCTCTCACCAAAGAGTCCTTTCATCCCTATCTGCTCCAACACTTTTTCTGTCTTCTTTTGCATGCCCACATACCACACCTGAACATCTTGATCCATCTGAAAATCAACCTGACTAACACGACGTAATTGTTTCAAAAGAATTTCTACACTCACCTTGTTCTCTTTGAGATCTGCCAGCATAGTTCGCAGTGCAATTTTCAACCGGAGTGCGAGTGTACATACAAAAATGATCCCAAATACCCTCGATTCTTTTCGATGTCGAATTGGAGCAATTTCCTCAAACGTTTTTAAATCTCGAAAGACTTTCTCCACATAATCACGTTCAAAATACAACTTCACTACATCGTCTGCAGAAAGAGTTGGATCTGATGAATATAGGAGATATTTACCATCCATTTGTTCATCCTCAATCCTTGCTTCAATATTGGTTCTCCAGTCGAGGGTACAGCCATCCTGATGTTCCTGTATTGTATATTCAAAAAATTTGGCACTGGTTTTAGGTAAAAACTTCTTAATTCTTTTAGTAATCTCTTTTTCCTCCATTCTTCTACAGGTTTTCTGTAATTTCGTAAATTCTTCAGAAATTCGATAAATGGACCAATTTCGGGACATTGTGTCCTTTAATCTTCGTTCAATATTGACATAGATCACTACTGATCCCTTCCTGCCAAAGAGCGGAGTATCTACTTTCTCAGCATAGATATTCATACACTGGGTCATCACCAGATGATTAGGGTCAATTGGAGGCTCTGTTTGAGAAATTAGTTTTCTAACTTCTTTTGTTCTTTTTGTCACACCACAGATGAGTTTCCATCCCTCTTTTTCAACAACACCAATCTCTGCATCGTTAGTATATCCGCGATCCCAGACAATCGAACCCTTTGGTACCATTAGTTCCTTGAGGCGAACCATTAGGTCAGGGATAGTACTTATCGAATGAAAACTTCCGGGATGAACAAAATGCGAAATTGGATAAGAATCAAAATAAGAGGTTATCACAGAGAGATTTAACTGGTTTAATTGTGTTTCACGTTTTTTGCTTCCTGGTTCGATTAGTGGGCATTCTTCGCCATAGGTAGGGATGGAAGTGAGATCATAAGCAATTGTTTCAGGATTCTGAATCGGAAGGGGATGAATGGAACGCCATCTTTGGTAGAGTTCAGCCTCTATCGATGGAATATGACTCTGGATACGTTGTGTTTTCTGTGACTGAGAACAAATTGAGTCGAGCGACTTAAGATAAGCATCTTTTGAAAAATCAAGAGCATCCATCCCGGTAAGATCTGGAAGGACAGTGGATTGAGTCCATGCATCAAGTTGTGTGGCACTTTCAGGATCGATTAAACGATTAATCGCCCAGGTTACCAGATATTTTCCTGGAGATGGTCCTTCGATATTTTCAAATCCTGTGGTATATCGATCTATGATATTGACCGCGTTGAGTAAGTGTGCAATTTTCCAGAGGACGATCACATCACCAGCACCTCGACTCTTGAGGGGGTAAATATTTTCAGGAAGAATTCGTTTGGTTTTTGGTTTCGGTACTTTTTCCTGTTCCCCCTCGACTCCGAGATACTTAATTAATTTTTGTTTTGCACGACCATTTTCCCAAACAGATGTGACCTCATAAAGGTAGATCTGATTTCCTCTTTTAATCCGTCGTACCCAACTCATGAGGATCAATTGATCACTATTGATAATTAATGTAACGGTTCACTTCGTATAGATGAATTCGAAAAAGGGGAATGCATTAGCGGAAATTTAAATGTGGTAATTGTAAGCTAGTGATCAAAATTTATCTGTTTAGGCTATCACTTTTTCTGACTCCATTACTCCATCCTCCAGAATTACCAACCGGTATGCACCGTGGCTTTATCTTCCTCTATTCATGTTATGAAGATATGCCATGCAATGATGGTATGTAATAATACAGATTCCATTCACCTGAATCAACGCAAAGAGAAGAGGATAAAAGGACTATCGTTTCCGTAATGCCTGCAGATCCAAAGAAAATTCTTTCCGGTTTTTCGTGAAGAACGCTTCTGCAAAGAAGTATAATGACATCACAATACACGCTAATGATGCAATCAGGGTTGGAAGCGTCTTTTCAGTGTTTGGAGACCCTATCAGAGATCCGATAAGATAGAGCCCGACAAATATGAGAGTCAGTCCATTAAAGAGATAGACGAGCCATTCATACTGCTCGACAGAGCGAATTTCTGCTGGCAATGTATGTATAGGTTTTAGAAGTCTCTGAATGATTAAGATGTTGATACGAATACAACAGAAAAGAGCAATCAAAGCAA
>CAYWHV010000367.1:0-2999 GCA_964458045.1 uncultured Methanospirillum sp. | reverse complement strand
CCTCCGATTTTCTAGCAAGGTTGGTAGGTAAGGATGTGAGGTAGTGTAGTAAGCCCGTTTTGGTCTCCGATTTTCTAGCAAGGTTGGTAGGTAAGGATGTGAGGTAGTGTAGTAAGCCTATTTTGGTCTCCGATTTATCGGTCAGCTTGGTAGGTAAGGCGTTGAGCTTGGTAGATAAGAATAATCTGGCCTCTGATTTATCGATCAGCTTGGTAGGTAAGGTGTTGAGCTTGGTAGATAAGGATAATCTGGCCTCTGATTTATTGGTCAGCTTGGTAGGTAAGATGTTGAGCTTGGTAGATAAGGATAATCCAATATCCGATTTGCTGAAACATTGAATTCTATTGAAATTTATCTTGTCAAACATACAGAAAAAAGAAAATATGATATTGTTTTTGGAATATACGTTAAAAACCATCATGCTCTATTGTTCCTCATTGAAGATCTCATGGGCGTGGTAGTATCTGGAAATATCTGTAGACCAGGTAAGATAGATTGCATCACGGGGATTCACTCGATGAAAATGCGCAAGCATTGGGTTAATTATTTTTTCCTTCTTCTAACAATGCCTGAATCTCAGCCTCAATCTTCTCAAGATCACTCTCGATCTCCTCTAATGACCGGGGAGGCGTGTACTGATAGAAATATCGATTAAAATTAATTTCGTACCCAATCTTCGTCTTACTCTCATCAACCCAGGCGTCCGGAACATGAGGCAACACCTCACGGGCCATATACGATTCAACATCATCTTTAAGCGGAACATTCTCATAATCCCGGAGATCTGAATCAGGTTCCGGATTCCCTTTACTATCAGTACAGAGGTCGGCAGTCTCATCCCGCTCGGAGAGCGATGCAATCACCGCTTTCATCACCGGAGCAGAGACCGAAACCCCTGCTTTCTTCAGGGCATCCTTACAGGCCTTGGTAAATTTCTCCCGGTTCTTCACTACTCCAAGGGACCGGAGAGGCTCAAGAGCAGACAGAATAGCCTCCTGTTGTCTCCTCCCCTCTTCCTCTTCGGCAGCGATGATCGTTGAATCTTTCTTCTTCTTACTTGATGCAAGGCCCACAAATGCAGACGCTTCACGAAGAACTAAAAGCCGGTCATCGGTCACCGCAAAGTTCAGTTTGAGTGGACGTTCAACCGTGATCCGCTGGTATCCGAAGTCCTCGTTATCAAAGATCTTGACAAACTCACTCTCGGTAAACGAAGCATACAGCCTTGTGATATCATCCCGCTGCTCATCACAGATCTCGTTCCGCTTATTCCCAAGGCTCTTCCGCATCTTCTTAAAGAACGTCCGGCCATCGATCAGCTGGATCTTCCCCCGTCTCCCCGGAGATTTCCGGTTCGTGACAATCCAAACATAGGTCGAGATCCCGGTATTGTAGAAGAGCTGGTCAGGAAGGGCGACGATAGCCTCAAGCCAGTCATTCTCGATGATCCACCGCCTGATATTGGACGGCCCTGACTCTGCACTCCCGGTAAAGAGGGGAGAACCGTTGAACACAATCCCGATCCTGCTCCCCCCCTGTGCTGGGTCCTGCATCTTTGAGATCATATGCTGGAGGAAGAGAAGAGCACCGTCATTAATCGGGGGAAGACCGGCTCCAAACCGGCCACCATAGCCCATCTTCTCAAACTCCTTCTTGATGAACTCCTCCTGTGGCCGCCATTCAACACCGAACGGAGGATTGGAGAGCATGTAGTCGAACTTCTGGGCAGGGAGCTGATCGTTCGTGAACGTATCACCAAACTTGATATTCTCCGGATTCTGTCCCTTGATAAGCATGTCAGAACCGCAGATGGCATAGGCATTATCATTGTAGTCCTGGCCGAAGAGCTCAAGCCTGGCATCCGGATTGAGTTCCCTGATATAATCATCAGACTCTGAAAGCATCCCCCCTGTCCCGGCGGTTGGATCATAGAGCGTTCTGATGATCCCCTTCTTCGTGAGCATATCCGAGTCAGCGGAAAAGAGCAGATTGACCATCAGACGGATAACCTCACGGGGAGTAAAGTGGTCTCCGGCCTCCTCGTTGGAGACTTCATTGAACTTTCTGATAAGTTCCTCAAAGATGTACCCCATCTCAATACCGGAGACCGCCTCCGGATGCATATCGAGCTCACAGAACTTCTGGACGATCAGGTACAGCCGGTTGTTCTTCTCAAGCTTTCCGATCTGCTCCTCAAACCCGAAATGTTCAATGATATCCTGTGCCTGTTTTGAGAATCCCTTGATATAGTTGAGAAGATTTGCGGCGATATGCTCCGGATCTCCAAGCATCCGCTGCAGGGTAAAATTACTGACATTGTGAAAGTCATGCCCCGTGATCGTATTCAGGGAGATCTCACGAAGTTCATCCGGCTTGTTGGCAAGTTCCTTGTTCTTGTGTAACACCTGATCCTTTGTCGGTTCAAGAACACAGTCAAGCCGTCTGATGACCACCATCGGAAGCATGACATCCTTGTATTGATTCGGTTTCCAGGGACCACGAAGCAGTTCAGCAACAGACCAGATGAAAGAGACTTTGTCGGAGAAATTGAACGATGGCAAAATATCACGTCAGAAATTACAGAAATATTGGCCGTTATGGACGATAAGTATACCAGATTTCATGTCCGGATACCCATAGTGACGACCCCGGGAACTGATTTATAAAACGGGAACGCTGTTCATGCAATTCTGATGCCCTGACCCTCTCTCAATTTTTTCGGGCCCAAAATAGTAAACTCTCCCCTCATTCGATTTCGTATTCACGAAATCAGATTCCCGGCAGTTTCGTACAATCCCCCACCTCACAGTCGGATTCTCGATTATTCCCGCGTCATCAGTTCCTAGTCAGATCCCAATACCTGAATAAAGCTCGGTGAAGAAGATGCCAAAATGAATATTTTAACCCATCTCTCCAAACCCTCCTCAATTATTCGGTATTCAAGTCGCATAATTCATATTCACCATTGTGACCGGAGAATTCATCCAAAAAGCCTCATT
>CAYWHV010000366.1:0-3024 GCA_964458045.1 uncultured Methanospirillum sp. | reverse complement strand
TCTCCAGTTTTGAAGCGGACAGTATCCTTTCCACCATCGAAACATGGGCAGATACAGTGCCGAATCTGGCATAATCTCCCCATTATTTTGTGGTGATAACATGAACCGGGTATGTGCGATTGGATGTATTCTCCTGCTCATAGTCGGGTCCGTGGGTGCAGACTCGATACTTATTCCACCTATACGTTATGGGAACACGGAATAGATCTCTTCTCTGCTCTTCACTCTGGCAAAAATAATTGTTTCATTTTCAATCACAAACCCTACCCGGTACTTTCCGACCCTCATTCGGTAATGATCCGGGTTTCCTTTGATAGGATAGATGTCTAGCCGACAATCACTCAATCTATCGGCATGAGGAATATCCTCAAACAATATTTTTATTATACGGTTTTTATAGTCATTCGGAAGTTGTGAAATATCTTTCAGACACTGTTTTCGGTATTTGCATGGGATCATTATCAGGAACTTCCTTCAAGAGACTGAAGATATTGTAAGGCTTCATTCCGTTCCAAAAATTCTGATGATTCCGCTTCCTGCATGAAATGAAGTAAACCATAGTCTTCAATAATGGCCTCAATTTTTTTGAAGGTGTCAATATCAATAATTACTGCGGTAACTTCCCCGGACTCTGACATGACAGATTGGTGTTTAATTTCAAGCATTCTTCTCACAGATATATTGATTTGAATTCTCAAAAAGATAATGGCAAAGTATCTCTTAAGGTTTCGATGGAATGAAACACGAGGGGAAATAATATTTCGCCAGGAATGTCCTGTCTCATCGAAAGACCGGTACCGAATGAGAATGGGATTATCAGACCGATAGTGATTCCTGTCACAAACACCCGACGGACAACCTGGAACAACCCGAAGAACTACTATCAAATGCCATGCAGCATCCGGGGAACTCTATAATGTCGCCTTATAGCGGGGAAATGTAATTTTCTCCTGTTATGGCAGATACAGTACCGAATCTGGCATAATCCCCCATTAGTATACTTCCTCATGAGTCCCAATATTTATCAAAATAATGCTGTTTCGACCTGAATTCATAAATCCAAATACTTAACGGTATTGAAAATTAATTCGGGCAGAATATAATCCAGATAATTCCCCTCGCAGGGAATGTGTTTTTAGAGAAGGATCAAAGGGATCATTACAGACCAACTCCAGTTTAAATTTAAATTCATCCATGATATCTGGATGTTTTTTCGCCCACTTTTTAAAAATTCTTTAAACTTGTCATCCCATACGACTTCAATCATTCAGATCAGTCCAAAGCCCCTTAAAACCTCCTGATTTAACATTCCCTGATGCAACATTGGATAAAGCTTCTTTAGCTCGTATTGCCAGGGCATTTCGTTTCCTGTCCCGTATCCTGCTCTGGACAACTGAAATAAGGTACTCCTGGTCATCCATTCCAAGTTCATCTATTTCATCAAGAATAACATCAAGTGCTGGCATATACCTCTATTAGATCGACTTTACTATAGATGTTACGTACGGGATATAAAGCATAATTGACCCACTTGAAATCACGGAGATCTTATTAAGACGAATCGGTTAAAAATGAAACTTATGAGTAACTATTCAGCCGGTCTCAGCGCCCATATCCTAATCACCCATAAATCTGCTCAAATATGAGCCCTCTTCTTTTAAAAATTCATTATCACCGAAAGATCTTTTTATAATGAGTATTAACGTTAAATTAACAAATGGACTTTCCAGAAGAATTGAAATCTAAATTAAATGAAACTCCTTCTGAAGTTATCGAATATATCATTCAGCTCCATGAAAAAATTGAAAAATTAGAATCAAGAGTCAAAGAGCTTGAATCCCGCCTAAACCTCAATAGTTCGAATAGCGGGAAACCTCCCTCATCAGATGGGTATGCTCGAAAAAATCGTAATAGAGAAGGCAATCAAAAGAAAAAACCTGGAGGCCAACCTGGGCATACAGGAAATACCCTTAAGCAAAGTCCCCATCCAGATCATATCGAAATTCATAAACCTCATGAATGTTCCTTTTGTGGTCATACCCTTAAAGGAGGCAAAATCCTTGGAATTGAAAAACGCCAGGTTTTTGATTTGCCTCCCCCATCAAAAATTGAGATAACTGAGCATCAATCAATTTCAATCTGTTGCCCTCTTTGTGGAACAAAAAATTCAGGTGATTTTCCTGAACATGCAACACATCCGGTTCAATATGGTTCCCGAGTTAAAGCATATCTCACGTATCTCGCTCATTATCAATTTATTCCATATGAAAGATTAACCGAGTTATGTTCTGACCTTTTCGGATTTAACATAAGTCCTGGAACAATAGTGAATCTGACACATAAACTATCTAATAAATTATCCTTGTTTGAGGAAGAATTATTGACTTGTTTAAAAAGTGAACCCGTCATTCATAATGATGAAACCGGAGTACGTATCAAAAAGAAACTGGGATGGCTTCATGTAACCTGTACTCCTTCACTTACCCATTATTCACTTCAAAACATTAGAGGAATTGAAGGAATAGATGAAATTGGAATTCTACCCAAATACAACGGAGTAAGTGTCCATGATTTTTGGAAATCTTACCTCACATATCCTTGTGAACACAGTTTTTGTTGTGCACATATTATCCGGGATCTTATTCGGGTTGAAGAAGAAACCTCTCAAAAATGGCCTGTAGAACTAATAGAGTTGTTAGTGCAGGCAAAAGAGATAAAAGAAACATATCATGATGATGGGGTTCCAATTCCTCCAGTAATTCTAAACAGTCTGAAAGATTCTTATGATGAATTGATACAGGCCGGGTTAAATGAAAACCCTCCTCCCATCATTAATGTTGTGAAAAGAGGAAGAAAGAAAAAAGGATTTGTGCGTAACTTACGCGAAAGGCTTCAAAATTGGAAAGAAGAAGTACTACGGTTCATTGATAATCCACTAGTGCCATTTGATAACAATCTTGCTGAGAGAGATATTCGAATGATGAAAGTGAAAATGAAGATATCAGGAGGATTTAGGGATTTTGA
>CAYWHV010000365.1:0-3032 GCA_964458045.1 uncultured Methanospirillum sp. | reverse complement strand
ACTGATAAAAGTCGAATTACCTGTTGCATTGCCTACAATCATGGCCGGTGTCAACCAGTGCATTATGCTGGCTCTCTCTATGACTGTCATCGCTTCCATGATCGGTGCAGGGGGACTTGGATACCAGGTGTTGTATGGAATTCAGCGGGTTGATATTGGGTCAGGGTTTGAGGCAGGTCTTGCGATTGTAATCATTGCTATCATCCTTGACCGATTGAGTCAGAATCTGATTCCGGTACGGGAATTAAAACAATCATAGAAAAATTATGGAGTAATCAATGAAATTAACACACGTATCCCCAATTATAATGGTAGTAGTACTTTTGACCGGATGTATCCTGTTATGCGGGTGCACCGGAGAACAGTCAACACAGATGCAGAAGGGTAAGATCATCGGTATTGAACCTGGTGCCGGTATCATGCAGAAGACTGAAGTTGCTATACAGGACTATGGACTTGATTATACTCTTGTCTCCAGTAGTAGTGCAGGAATGGCATCAGAGCTGACAAAGGCAATCAATTCAGGGAAATGGATTGTTGTAACCGGTTGGACCCCTCACTGGAAATTTGCCCGGTTTAACCTGAAATATCTTGATGATCCCAAGGGGATTTACGGTGGGGAAGAATATATTGGTGCTCTTGCACGAAAAGGCTTTGAAACAGACAATCCTGGTGCATACGCGATTCTGTCCCGGTTTTCATGGGCATCGGATGAGATGGCATCAGTTATGCTTGCTATAGAGGACGGAAAAACACCGGAGAATGCAGCTGATGAGTATATTGCCGCTCATCCGGATCAGGTCTCTTCATGGATTGGTTCAGTGAAGGGCGATGGATCACTTGTCACCGTCGGATATGTCCTATGGGATTCAGAAATTGCAAGTACGAACGTGCTGAAGAAGGTGCTTGAACAGGCAGGGTATACCGTGAAAATGGTCGCTGTTGATGCAGGACCTCTCTATCAGGCCGTTTCGACAGGAGATGTGGATTGTACCATATCAGCATGGCTGCCAACGACTCAGTCAACATACATGGAAAAGTACAGGGATAATCTTGTTGAGGTCGGTAAGGTTCTCACTGGGGCAAAAGTCGGGCTTGTAGTGCCTGATTATGTGACCATCGGGTCAATTGATGAACTGAACAGTGTGAAGGATAAATTCCAGTAATCTCTGGAAAATTCTTTTTTTCTCCGAATGGATCTGCATTCTGCAGGAAAAGTCATTGCCAGTAGCATAGTATCTTTGAGGATACATAACCTGGCCTTGCGTTTCGTCTATTAAAACCGTAAGAATAGTATTAAGAATTCTTTAGGTTTTTTCTCATGCGGCATGAAACTATAAATCTCCCCGGCTCTAACTACTCGGTTGTACATTCGAATACCTTGGGGTGATTCAGATCTACAGGAACCAGAATGGAGAATCCACAAATCAGGCATGTATTCTCGGAAATGAAGTGCCCCTGTATGAATCCAGAGTTTGTGAAATACTGACTCATATCAGAAAACCCGGTGATTTCAGGACACCTCCGAAAATTGCTATCATCAGCCCTACCTCTTTTTCAAGAACGATTGTTGCCGATTGTCTTTCCAGGGAGATATCTGTTTTAGTTCGAAATATTAATTTTTCAGAAAAAGAATCTCTGCAACCAGATTTTGAGGGTTTTTTTGATGAACACGCCATCTATATCTGCGAAGAGTGTCAATACCTCTACGAGCGTCGTCCCCATGGATTTGATCTCCTCAGATCATTCCTCTCCTCTCTTGTCACCAATTCACGTCAGGTCATTACCACATGGAATCAGTATTCATGGAATTTTCTCTGCGGATTTCTTCACATCGAACGCTGGTTTCCCATCGTAATAACCCTGCCGTTTCTGACACTCCCTGAACTAAAACAATACCTTCTCCCTGAAAGGAACGATGAAATCAGGTTCACTATAGATATTGATCTTGACAATACCCTGGAATTAGTCAGAAAAGACTTTGATGTAAATATCTCCTCTCTCAACCTTGCGTTCTCGATCCCGTATCTTACGATACAGCCCCGTTATGTATCATATATTCCTTTATTGGCCGATAAAGAGGCGATGCCTGAAGAATTAATATTCCGGGAGATACATCGCCTGTCAGCTGGTGAACCCGGAATTGCCCGCGAAATATTTCAAAATGCAATGGTAGAGGATGAAATTCGGTTTTCCCGCCTGCCCAAACCTTCTCAAATCCCCGATCTTGATGTGATTGACATCTTCATATTAACCCTCATTCTCATGTATGAGTCCCCGGTTTACTCCCGGCTCAATGAGTCAGTCAATGACAAGGCCTTGCTTAACTCCTCCCTTTACCGGTTGGTATCTGCAGGTCTTATCATGTTAAATGATGATATGTGGTCTGTCAGTTTTGAAGGATTTTCTTCGGTTGTTGAATACCTGAAGCAGCGGAGGATGATATGGTAATGAATGAAAGCATCCTGTCAGGCACGACAGAAAAAGCGGCAATCACCGGTGATTATACCGCATTAGTCCTCTATATCATTCTCCTGTATGCCTTTACCTTCATCCTCTCCTGGGCCGTAGGTCGGTTCCTTCAGCAATTTTCAGAATTATTCTCAAAAGACAGGGTCACTATCAAAATGATGATCCCCCTGATCAAAATTGTCTTTTATTGTATAGCAACCTGGTTTGCATTCACTGCAATTCTTGATCCCTCGTATACCGAGACGGTTGCATTTTTTGGTTTATTTGGGGCCGGACTTGGTATTGGCCTGAAGGATCTGCTTGCAAACATCATCGGCGGTATCGTGATAATATTCGAAAAACCGTTTCAGGTTGGTGACAAGGTAGCCTTTGGTGACTACTATGGTGAAGTGTCAGATATTGGCCTTCGAACAACCAGGCTTGTGACGCCATCTGATGATGTCGTTACCATTCCAAATTTTCAGATCTTTACCTGTCCTGTATCCAGCGGAAATTTTGGTTCAACGGCCATGATGGTGGTAACCGACCTCTATATTGATACGAATTCAGATTACTCAAGA
>CAYWHV010000364.1:0-3044 GCA_964458045.1 uncultured Methanospirillum sp. | reverse complement strand
AGGCATTACCCGGCATGACATCTTAAACCAGATCACCGCACTCAAACTCTATCTCCACCTGGTTCGGGATGAAACAACCGATGTGTCATTATCTGAATATTTGGGAAAGATGGACCATGTGCTCCAGACGATGCAGGAGCATATGGAATTTACGAGCGATTACCAGGATGTCGGGCTTCATGACCCGATGTGGCAGAATCCCTTTGAGAAATTCAATGCTGCAGCTACTGCATTTACCAACAGGGGGATTCAGTTCACATCCGGTGAGAGTGTGTATGAAATACTCGCAGATCCCCTTCTGGAACGTGTCTTTTATAACTGCATTGACAACTCAATCCGCCATGGTGAGCGGGTAACACACATCAGCTTCCAGGGGATGGAGGATGGGGATGACCTGCTTCTTGTGTATGCGGATGATGGAACCGGAGTGGCTCCTGCTGATAAGGATCGGATATTTGCCAAGGGATTTGGGAAGCATATCGGTTTTGGTATGTTTTTGATCAGGGAGAAATTATCAATAACAGAGATTTCGATCTCTGAAACCGGTGAATCTGGCTCCGGTGTCAGATTTGAGATTCGGATTTTAGCCGGGAAATTCAGACCTCGTTGATATCTCATTCCAATTTTATCGATCAGAATCCATTTCAAAGACTTTTTACGAGAGAAAAGGCCAGTATATACTATGTCAGTCACCCCCTGCATACATCATGAGGACCATGAAGGAGAACACACCTGTCGTATCTGCAAAAATAACCATTGCTCTGCATGCATTCATGTCGGAAGTGGTATCTGTCATTCATGTATCTACAAAGGGCTTATCATCATCCTGGTAATCATGGTCATCACCTCGTATGTCGTATGGTTTGGTCTGCTCTGACCTGCCCATACGGGAAACCCTTTCCTGACAGAAAATAAATATTGAATCAGGTTAGTTGAGGTTTAATATGAATATCAGGTTATATTTTCTGGTCATCAGTATCGGATTTCTTCTGATGCTCACCGGTCCTGTCGTCGCAGATGAAAATGCGACACATGCATCGCCCATCGTCTTCACCGCCCCTGCCCAGGTGTTATCATTCCAGTCAGAAGGCCATGATTATGTCCTTATGAAAGTCTCTCTGTCTGGTGATTATGCGTACACCCGGCCGGGAAGGTCGGTAACTCCCCGTATAATCGTCACAAACCAGGGCGGCGATGATATCGCTCCTGGCAATGTCCCGGTGGAGGCATGGCTGGGTGAGACAAGGCTCATTCCAGTTACTGATACCTTTCCTCCCCTGAAAGGAGGGACATCAGCCATGTTTGACCTGCGGTTTATGATCCCCCATGATATTCCTCGGCTCCCAAGTCACCTGACCATAAAGATAGATCCCTGGAATACCCGGAAAGAATCTGGTGAGGGAGTAAATGAACTCTCGACCCTGTCCCTGGTGGTCATTGAAGACAAGAACAAAAGTTGGGACGACTTTTAATCTTTTTTTATTCCACATCAGCGATGATGAGGGTTGCATTATCCGGGGCTCCTGCATCATAGCAGATAGTGAGAATTTCTTTAACTGCAGAGATCGGATCCCCTTTCGATGCTGCCTTGAGGAAACGCTCACCTCCGTAATCCCAGACCCCGTCGGTGCAGAGAACAAATCGCATTCCTTTCTGTATTGGATGGGTTGACATCCTGATATCAAGTATGGTCCTTCGCCGTCCCCCTGACAGGCAGGAGGTGATGATATGACCAAGCGGATGGGTTCGTGCCTCCTTTTCAGTCAATCGACCGGTATCGATCATCTCCTGAACTACCGAATGGTCTTTGGTCATGCATGTTATCATCCGGTCTTCCGGCATTCTCATGTATACCCTGGAATCACCGCATGAAAAGATGATCAGGCGGTCAGGAAGAAAGAGCACCCCGGCGAGTGTCGTACCAAGCCCGTCCAGCTCATGCTGGTTTTTCACCAGGCGATTGAGACGGTTTTGTGCAGAGTGTATCCGGTCATGAAGCGATTCCTCCCAATCCGGACAGGGTGGCCGTGCCATACACATCAGCACCTCCCTGCTTGCTACATCCCCGGCAACACTCCCGCCGATACCATCTGCAACGGCAAGGATGACCGGAAACGAATTTGTCTGCCAGAGAACCGGCACCGCTAGAGATTCTGAGGCGAGAATATCTCTGCCCACCAGCAGACTGTCTTCATTGCGTTTTCGGTATAACCCGGTGTTAGTGATGGCCGCAATATCCAGGGAATGCATCTTCTGTCACCTCCGCTATCCTGACATACGATATGGCAGGGTATATGAAATACCTGACTCATATATTGTAGCAGAACAAAAATCCCATACTATCATGCACCATTATCTGGTAACCCCCTCCTCGTACCGGTATATCTGTACCCGGATTGGACTGAAGAAGAAAAGTCTGATCACGCCTGATCAGTACAGCCGGCTCCTGAACATGGAGCTTCCCCAGATCATACGGTTTATCGGAGAATCCGGGTACCATGAAGAGGTGCATACCCTCTCCTCTGCATATTCAGACATTGAATTAATCGAACACGCCCTTACTGAAAATCTCGCGAAAACCTACCGAAGTATCCTCACTATTGCACCCGGAGCCTTACGCGAACTTGCTGAGCAATACTTTTCACGGTGGGACATTGAGAATGTCATGCTCATCCTGCGGGGATGCCAGTTTCACATTCCTGGTGACCGGATACGGGCCGTACTCATCCCTGCCGGTATCCTGGACCCCCCACTTCTTGATCACCTGCTGACCCTCCGGTCCATTCACGAGGTCGCAGACAACCTCTCTTCATGGGTCCATCATGATATCGTTTCAGCCCGGATTACTGACGGATACCGGCGTGGCCTCTTTGCCTCTTTGGAGAACGAACTCTACATTGCATATTATGGAAACCTGCTGTCCGATGCACGGTTTGGTATCCGTGGAGGTGATGTCATCCTTCCCCACCTGCGGTTTGAGATAGATATCCTCAATATCAGGAATATCTTCAGGCTTCGTGCCGGAAGCAAGGTGTCTGACATAA
>CAYWHV010000363.1:0-3049 GCA_964458045.1 uncultured Methanospirillum sp. | reverse complement strand
ACCGGCCGGGAGAATGTGTTTCTGAATGGGGCGATCCTTGGGATGAACCGGTGGGAAGTGGAGGAGAAGTTTGATTGAAATACCCTAAAATGAAATAAAAAAATCCGGTGTTTAGGACTGGATTGAATTCACAAAAATTTCAACATGAAAAGAATCTACCCAGGTGAGGTCGTCGGTATCATCGGTAGGAATGGTGCCGGGAAAATGGTAGACCTGTTTGGAGCAGGAATAGTCATCATCTTAATTACTGCCATACATGCCTGGCTGAATGCCCCTGCTGATATTACAAGATTTGTTGTTAATGTTATTGCCTCAATGCCCGTTTCGATAGCAGGACATCTTACTTCGATAGAGGCAATGGGGCTTATTAGAATGACAGGAGATTACTGAAGAAAAATACTTTTGAAGAGTCTTGAAATTTGGTAACTATTGAAGCATTAAAAGGCCAAATGGTATATATGTACCAAATGGGATTAAGTGTTGTGCAGAAATGAATAAGATGAAGACGGGAAACAGACCCACTGAAAAGATACTCGTAACCATAGAGACAAAGCAGGAACTAATCCTGATGAAACAACCAGGTGAGAGATTTGGAGATGTTGTGGCGCGATTACTGCAGGAACGAAAAAGAAATGATTATCTTTCTTATTTAAAAAATCTTGCAAAAAATGGAGACTTCGTAAACCTGGATACTGACGAAGAATATAATCAAATCAGGAAAAAGGTGGCAAAAACTGAGACTTGAGATTGAACGAAAGGCTCTGGAATATATAAACAGCCTTCCTGAAAAAGATAGAAGGATAATTAAGGAGCATCTTGTACAACTTGAAGATCCTGCTGAAGCACGGGATGTTGAGTTACTACGGGATGGAATCTGCAGGATGCATATTGCACATACCTATACTACATTTTTTACTGTATTCCCTGATTGCGTCAGAATTTTGGAGGTCCTGACTATTGAACAGGCACATAAAAAGTATAAGAGAATATTGTGAGATAAATAAAAATATGACTGTCGATATCCTGTATTTAGTTAAGATTGAAGCATAATTGTAATTATATGAACAAAATACGTATCCTATCCATAAATCAAGGTGGGATAGATACTCCACCACTAACTCAACCAAAATTCGATTAAGATGTACATGTAACACCGTCGGTTACACTATTCACTCCAGCCATCTGAAGAATCGCCTCTTTTAGTCTTTGCACTTTATTTCCTTTAGTCACTCTATCATAGAGGTATTCAAAAAAATTAATCCCACACTTTCTCGTTGTTTCTTTTAGAGAGAGAAACGTATCTAATGCCTTCGTTCCTTCCTGTGTAATTGTATGTAAACTCACATCCCTTTTTCTCACTTGTGCTCTTGCACCCCTCTCAGATTCATTGTTATGAAGTGGAATATTGGGGAATTTCAACACTTGGAGAAGTTTTTCTTTGTTCATTGCTATTGCTGTAAGTCTATCATCTAAAGCCTGGTATCCTGTTTTCTGAGTGAATATCTTATCGAATTTCTCTTCAAGGGCCTTTGAGGATATAAGTTGAGGGCACTCTTTATACTCTAACAGTTGATGATAGTATTCCCAGAACTGATCTAGTTTTTGGTTAACCATCTGCTGACATGTAGGAGTCAATGGATTCAATTTCTTCAGACTTCTTCCTGCATGAATCCAGCAGAGAGCATGATGAAAGGCGAGATGTTCAAATTGTGGTGCGTCATCAGTAACAAGGATCTGAATAACAGGCCATTTATCCTGGTTATGGTACCAGGTAATTCCTGCTGCCTCTTTAATTCTCCGATGGATTGTACCGATGTTTTTATTTTTTGTTGGGAGATTATGGAGAATTTCATCCAGTTCGGTTCCGGATAACACTAATCCGGTACAGTTATCCCTGAGATAATCGATGATGGCTGCAGATTGCCTCAGTTCTTTCAATAACTCAAAGGTGTCGTCATTAAATTCAAATTGAAGTTCATGAGGTCCGAGAAGGAGATACAATATAGAGAGCCTGTCTTTATGCGGAATTGTGTGATATGAGGTGTAATAGGGATTGCATAGAATCTGTGTCACCCATTGTTCTCCATTTACCCGAGCACTTGTATCATCCAATTGTTGATAAGGTGCTGATATAAGACCACTGTGAGTGACTTCTTCTTTCTCTTCATGGAATTGATCGAGATTATGGGTTAAATACCGCGATATTGTAGATTGAGAGATAAATACTCCATGATGTGTTAAGAATAATGCGATAGATGGTTCTGACATATTACAACCATATTTGAGACCGATGATGAGCGATTTTATATGAGGACCAAATTCTCCTTCATACCCGGGGGGTCTCTCGCCGGAGTAGGTCAATCCAGTTGAAGGTGAATAATAGTGCTCGATCTTAAACTCTGTATTATCTTGTTTGATATCGAGATCCTGGACGATGACGGAGGTATACCCTTTAAAAATTGCATCAGATGGGAGGTTGGCGGGGTTGACACGGCAGGTCTCTGTTCGGGTTATTTCGATTTTATGGTTCCGGGGTTGACGACCTTTTTTTGCTGAAGGATCGGAAACGGCACGCTCTGTTTCAGAGGAGAAATCCGGCGGGTCATTCTTTTTTTGACGGATGGTGGGCTTTCCTTGTTCACCTTTGAGTCGGTTCACTTCATCGCGGAGGGACTGGACTTCTTGTTTTAATTCGCTGATTTCAGTCAGAGTTGATTCAAGGATTACAAGCAATCGTTGGATGACATCAGGTTCGGAGAATTGATTTATTCTTTCGGGAGTGAAGGTTTTGAGGAAGGCTATATCATCACTTTTCAAAGTATCATTATCTTATTTATATAAACTCAGTTTTATAAGTTACCCTTCAATATGGATAGGATACCTCATTTTTATTAATTGGCCTAATGGAAACATCATAACGCTTTTTAGATGGTTCATTCTGGTGTAATCTCACCATCCTTTCACAAAAAATTCAAATCCCCCCTGAACAGATTCCTTCCATCTTTCCAGAAATATGTTTTGATGGTTCCTTCTGGTGTAATCTCACCAC
>CAYWHV010000362.1:0-3060 GCA_964458045.1 uncultured Methanospirillum sp. | reverse complement strand
CCCTGCAATATAATCCTGGGCTGCGACATCTACCGGACCACTCACACCAAGAATTACTTCAATATTATTATCATTGAAGAGCTGAACTGCCCGGGCACCCATCCCTCCGGCGATAATCAGGTTGACCCCGTGTTCTGCCAGAAAGACCGGAAGCCGGCCCGGTTCATGCGCGGGGCTTTGCAGAGTTTCTGAATATGCAATGACTGAATCTGTAGCATCATAGATTGCATATCCTTCACAATGTCCGAAATGTCCCGATACATTTTTTCCATCACATGCTATTGCAACTTTCATGAATTATGACCTGAATGAATTGTCCCATCTTCTGCCCATTCTCCGTGAACCTCCCCGGGGAAGTCCACCCCGACCGATGCCATAAACAGGTTCTCCCAGAGGAGCATCCTGCTGAGCGACTGGTCCGGAGGAATCTGGCAGATTACTCACACTGTTCTCAAAATTCCACCTGCCCCGTCGGGAAAATTTCCGTTCTCCAAGCCATCTGGGGCCGGTGCCGTCCATATCAGGTATCTTCGTCACCTCCTGGTGCACAGCACCATTATTACTCATATGAGTTAAAATATAAATAATTTGCCTATAGGATTATGGTTCCTGCATACGGAGATCATCCGGCCCTTTCCTGGGACAGATATGGGCGTCACGAGGACAGAGATATTCCTGGTTTTTGGGGCATTCATTCCCGCCCTGTCGTACACATCCGGCCACTTCAATCATCTTGCCATGAACAAGAGCATCAGCAACCTTCCGTCTGGCATCATGAAGGTCTTTCCAGACAGTCCTTCGAGACACACCAAGAAACGAAGCTGCCTCTTCCTGCTCCATTCCTTCAAGATCAATGAGCCGTATCACCTCAATCTCTTCTGGAAGCAGGACAACAGCCTCAATTTCACCAGGAACTTCGCATCTGGGACCATAACACCGAAGCATGCCATTTTCGGACATCCTTCTCCTGATTCTTGGCCTTCCCCGTCTTCGTTGTTGTCCCTCTTCACCATTCGCCGGCATCATATGTGGTCAAGTTCTTTAGACAGGTTCTGTGTGATCTCATGTATCGCTTCCGATGCAGCGCCGGACATACGGGTAACCGGAACACCCTGCCGGGTTGCATTCAGAACGGTGCGGTCAAACGGAATCAGGCCAAGGACCAGGATTTCGTTCTCAGCAGCGACCCGGAGGATATCTTCGGTGATGTTCTGATTTACATCAGCCCGGTTGATGACGAGAAACATCCGGACCCGGAATGACCGGCAGAGGGTAATGAGCCTCTGAAGATCTGACTGGGCTGATTTACTGGGTTCGGTGACAAGTATCGCTATCTGAATACCGGTGATGGTGGAGATAAGAGGGCAGCCAATTCCAGGCGGGCCGTCAATCAGAACAAGCGGCACATCCGGATGCAATAATCCTGCTTCCTGTCTCAGCCGGTGAACCAGTAATCCAGAATTTCCTGAACCAGGAGTAAGTGACCCATACAGAAGTGGTCCTGCAGACGTATCCGCATAGTGAATCATCCCGGTGATGCGGGATTTCATGCTGACGGCATCTTCAGGGCAGACAATCGTGCAGGTTCCACATCCCTCACACCGATACGGAACAACCTCATAGATATCACCGACCTTTTGGATAGCATCATACACACATGCCTCTGCACAGATGCCACAACCAATACATGATTTCGTATCGATAACCGCACCGTCCATCCCCCTGAACTCCTGGGTTTTGAGGTCTGTTGGACTGAGCAGCAGGGAAAGGTTTGCAGCATCGACATCAGCATCAATGAGGACTTTATCCTCAGAGAGAAGGGTTGCAAGAGAGGCAGTCAGTATCGTCTTCCCGGTGCCTCCTTTTCCACTGACAACGGCGATCTGAATCATGAAGCCCCTCCGGCATATGCAAGAATTTTCTCACCAAGTTCCTTGAACCGTTCAAACCAGGCGGGATCCATACGGGATATAAGGTCGCCATTATTCTGGGCTTTCAGCAGGGGAAAATCCAGGGGAATTTTCATCAGGACAGGAAGACCACGGGTTGCGCAATACTCTTCAATAAGTTCATCACTCCCTTCACTCCGGTTGATAACAACTACAGCCGGGATATTCAGAACGTCTAGCACATTGACCGCAACAGAAAGGTCATGAAGCCCGAATGGTGTTGGTTCAGTCACAAGGACACAGAGAGAGACTTCGTCCACCGTTTCAATAAAGGGACAGGCAGTTCCCGGAGGGGAATCCAGCAATATCAGTGGATCGTTTCCGGTAATCTCACGGACCCTGTGAATAACTACGGTTGTCCGCACATCACCCTCTTTCAGCTTTCCACTGACGAGGGTGAGCGAATCAGAAAGATGACAGGTTTGTACTTCACCAACATATGCAGGATTTTCCTCCAGTGCCTCATGCGGACAGACCCGGAAACATCCCCCACAGGAATGACAGAGCTGGGGGAAGAATAACACCCGGTCTTTCAGCACCGTCAGTGCCCCAAACCTGCAGAATTCACCACATGCACCACAATGCATGCATTGACTTTCATTTACCTTCGGAATGATGACATGAACAGGGTGAATCTCCGGAACACAAGGAAAGAAAATACCAAGATTGGGTTCTTCAACATCACAGTCAGCAAGAGTAATGGTTCGCGACTGTGACATAACATATCCAAGATTAGATGAAACCGTTGTTTTTCCGGTTCCACCTTTTCCACTGGCTATAACAATCTGCATAATATGCCCGGCAGATTATCCCTGCTTACGAAGCGTTCTCTGGGTTCGCTTTCCATGCATTATACGCTGCCTGGACCGTCACATCCGGGTTTTGCATGATGACTGTGATACCTGATGCTTTCAGAGCTTCATCTGCATTTCCACCAAGCCGTGGTGCAATGAGAATCTGTACATTATTTTTTACCAGAAACTGTGCAGCCATCGGACCAACGCCACCTGATCCTCCTGCGTGGGGATTCTGCTCTACTCTGACTGAATTTTTATCAGTGTCAAAAAAGGCAAAATACGGTGCACGACCAAATCGATCAACCATCTGGGAG